>NZ_JACJFU010000129.1:0-942 GCF_014164635.1 Paracoccus sp. MC1854
AGGTGGCAGACTTCCGGCAGAAGCTCTCGGAGCAGGGTCTCACCTGGGCGGTGGGCATTCTGCCGACCCAGACGGTCTATCCTGCCGACGTCATGATTGCTCCGGCTATGAAGGTGGCAGAGTAGTGTTATTGACCACCGCTTCATTTTCCCGGCGCTCGCCGTCAGTCTGGTGATCGGCTGCCTCTACAGCCTCTTCGGCGCAGCACCGGCGATCCTGATGATCGACATGGGGCTGAGCGCGCCCGGCCTCAGCATCTTCTTCGCCGCCACCGTTTTCGTGGTGTTCGGCAGCGGGCTCCTGACGGCGCGGCTGGCCCGGCGTTGGGGCGCGCCAACCGTGGGCATGGCCGGCATCCTGATCGTGATGTCGGGGGCCTCTGGCTTGCCCTTCAAGGTGCAGCGCCAACGCAGCCGCAATTCATGGCGGCGGTGACGCTGTTTCTGACGGGCATGGGCCTCATCAATCCGATCGGTACCGCGATCGCGCTTGAACCCTTTGGCGACTGGGCCGGGATCGCGTCGGCGCTGCTCGGGTTTTTGCAGATGGCATTTGCCGCCGTGGGAACGGCGATCATCGGCGCGCTGCCGGTCGGTCCGGCTACGGCCCTCGCCTGGGTGGTCCTCAGCGGGACGACATTGGCGGGTGCCGCGTTTTTTCCAATGTTACGGACAGAAAGCTCGGAACGATGACTGCCGGATCATGGGATAGCCATTTTGAACAGGGCTTGGGCGCCGCGATCATGGCCCGTTGCACCCTCAACCTGACGTGGGAGAGCACCTATGAAAGCCTTCATTCTCGACCGCTATAAAAAGGGGGACTATATAGATAACTAGCCAAATTTCGCTTGGCGGTCGTGGCTAGCTAGATTATAAAGGTTCCAGAAGGAGCCCGTGCCATGACGAACCCCGAGACGCTCTCGACATTCCAGTTCTTCCAGAA
>NZ_JACJFU010000130.1:0-855 GCF_014164635.1 Paracoccus sp. MC1854
GCATTGCTCGGCGGACAGTGGACAGCAGCGAGAGGTTGGGCTGCCACCGCTGGGTCGTCGAACGAACGCTTGCCTGGCTCAACCGCTTCCGCCGTCTGACTATCCGCTATGAGCGACGCGCCGACATTCACGAGGCCTTCGTAATCCTCGGCTGCGCCCTCATCTGCCTCAACCAGATCAGAAGGTTTTGTTAGATGCTCTTAGTTCGACATCACGTTCATATTCGGTCATAGGCGCTCCTCCTGCTTGCTGCCTTACTGCACCATCTTGACATGCCGTAGAGGCGACGATCGCCAGGAAAGATGCGGCCGTCAGTGGAGAGGCAGCAGGGCGCGGCAACGCCTGCCGGCAGACTCCCAGAGCTAATCAGTCAGGCCCCATGCATCAGCTGCACCAAGGGTAAGCCCTGCTGACCGGATGTGCAGCAGGATTTTTACCCATGGATGCAGTCACATTAGAACAACCCGTAGGAGGGATGCTCCCGCAAGGGATATTCGTCATCGTCCTCGCCGCATTCTGGCTGGTCATTTGCCGGAGGTGGGAGTGATTTGATCACTTGGTGGTAATCGCACTGCAGACGCTTCGCGGTCCACTCCTTGCCCCGACTAGTCAGGATGCCACGCCGGTTCAGTTCATTTGCGACTACGTGCAACGGAGCATCCACGCCGATTTCGCTTATCACGACAGCGATACTTTCACGCCTTTGGCGGGCAGATATTTGTCTGCTGGGTAATCCTCCCATTTCTAACGGGGTCCATTCGTAGAACTCATGCGGCCATTTTCAGTTTCTGGGCGGGTGTGATGCCGCCGATGCCCATGTTCGGGCGGTCGTTGTTGTAAGTCCAGAGCCATTGC
>NZ_JACJFU010000131.1:0-855 GCF_014164635.1 Paracoccus sp. MC1854
TAGGTCATGTTGACAAATGGCGGAGCCAGAGGCGGATGGAGGTAACGTCGATGAATGCCAGGTAGCTTTCGGCGGTTTTGTCGTAGCGGGTGGCGACGCGGCGGGCGTTCTTCAGCTTGTTGAAGCAGCGCTCGACGAGGTTGCGCAGCCGGTAGAGGGCGCGATCCACGACTACCCGCAGCTTGCGGTTTTTCCGCATGGGGATCACCGGCAAGACGTCGCGCGCCTCCATGGTTTTTCGAACATTGTCAGAGTCGTAGCCGCGATCTGCCAGCAGAACGGAAGGCTCTGGCAGGTTGTCGGACATGACCAGATCGAAGCCCTTGTAGTCCGATGTCTGCCCCGGCGTAATCTCTATCCTCATGGGCAGGCCCGCGCTGTTGACGCGGAGGTGGATCTTGGTTGTGAAACCACCCCTTGAACGGCCGAAACCCTGCCGCGGAGTCCCCCTTTTGCGCCCGCTGCCTGATGGTGGGCGCGGACCACGGTGCTGTCGATCATCTGCAGGGCGTCGGGAACCGCCTTGCTCTCGTTCAACGCATCCATGATCTGCTCCCACAGCCCGGCCAGCGTCCAGCGTCGGAACTGGCGATAGACGGAGAACCACTTGCCGAACTCCTCGGGCAGGTCCCGCCACGGCGAGCCGGTGCGAGCGATCCAGAAAATGCCATCTAGAACAAGACGATGGTTCACAGGTTTGCGTCCACTGGGCGCGCGCACGGCCCGGATGAAGGGCTCATGGAACGCCCATTCCTCGTCCGACATCAGGTCTCGTGCCAAGCTGGTCTCCATCGCAGATACCGGCTTGAATCACGATCAGCGCGCCATGAGAATCCCTTTTGTCAACAGGACCTA
>NZ_JACJFU010000132.1:0-828 GCF_014164635.1 Paracoccus sp. MC1854
CAGACGCGCGCCGGGCACTTGAGCAATCCGTGAACTCCACGCCCGGCGCGCTTGCCCAGCTCGAAACCGACCAATACCAAACCCAGGGACTCTCGTCATGATCGAGAGAGGCCCAGAGGGAAGGTCATCTGCTACGGAGGGTTTCGGTGCCCAGTCCGATATTGTTCCGGTAATCCTCGTTGACCAGTTGTGCGATTAGCAAACCGGCGCTGGAGAGATTCTTGTGAAGTTCCTTTACCTCGTCACGTTTCGCAACGTAGACTGGAGGAAACCTCTGGATATTGAAAAATCGCAGAAAATCCTCAGACATTCTGAGGATGTTGAAAATGGGACATGCTTGGCAATTTCCAACCACATAAGCTTGTTTTTTCATTTTATTATTTCAAATCAGTAATTTAGTGCCAGTCGTTCAGCGCCGCCAGTTGCCTGATCCCGTCGTGCCGTACGGCAATATACTCATCTGAGTAACGGAGCTACCTGTCACATCCCGCGTGATTATACGGCTGCTTTCTGAACAGTTCGGGTTTTTCGCGATGCCAGACCTTGAGCGCGTCGATGGGCGTTCGACCCTTGAGGACAGGCTGGGGCAACTGGCCGTTGCAGAGGCGGACATGAGCCGCAGGATGGTCTGCTCCAGGTCTTCGCCGCTGTGGAAGCGGTGGCTCTGCAGGACATCCTCGATCCGGCCGTTGAACCGCTCCTGCTGCGCGACAAACAGGATGAGATTCCGCGTCAACCTGGATGAGACGCCGCGGTGGGCATGTGACGGAGGAGGGCGTAGCCCCGACCGGAGGCGCACGCCCACCGCAGCGGGCATTTTGCGTCTGT
>NZ_JACJFU010000012.1:0-878 GCF_014164635.1 Paracoccus sp. MC1854
TCCGGCGTCAGGCCGGAGACGGCCTTCCGCAGCCGCCCGTTCTCCTTCTCCCGCTCCTTCAGGCGTTTGACCCGATCGCTCTGCAGCCCGCCGAACTCCTTGCGCCACCGGGAGCAGGTGAACTGCGCCACGCCGATCGAGCGCACCGCCCCGGCCACCGACCGGCCCCGCGACACCAACACGCCGACCTGCCGGAGCCTGGCCACGATCTCCTCGGGTTCGTGCTTCTTCCGCGGCATTCCGCCGGCCTCCATCCGGCTCGAAAGCCTGCGTCAGGGAGGACCACTTTCCAGGGGGCGGACCAGTTCCTGCAGAAGGCGACGGACGCTCGCGCTACCTGATGGCGCTACGTCTGGCGCGCTTGCCTCAAATCCACCCGAAGACGACCAATCTCAAACCCGCAGACTCTCGATATGACCGAGGCACCAACGGGGCGCAGGTCAACGCGAGTACCTCCCGGCGATCAAGATCCACGTCACGATCGTCGGAAGATTCCGAATTCAGACTCTTATCACGCATGGGAGATTCCTTTCATGCCGATCATAAAAGGACAAGCTGAGGGGTCTTTCTGCCTCAATGCCGTCGAAATGGTCCAGCATATAACGATCGGATCGCGTGGCCGCAGTCTCCCTCTGACAGAGGCAGATTCACTCTCCAAGTGCCTTCAAACCGAGCATGCGGCCCAGCAGTATCTTGGGTCGGATACTATGAGCCATCCCGGGTCTGCCGAAAATGATTGGCGGCGTGAGTTAGCGCTGCGGTAATCCTCCCATTTCTAACGGGGTCCATTCGTAGAACTCATGCGGCCATTTTCAGTTTCTGGGCGGGTGTGATGCCGCCGATGCCCATGTTCGGGCGGTCGTTGTTGTAAGTCCAGA
>NZ_JACJFU010000013.1:0-86349 GCF_014164635.1 Paracoccus sp. MC1854
AGTCGAGTTCACCTCCAGCTGCGAGGAAGACAGCCCGGCGCTGCCGGACCAAGCCATTGGCACCGTCACGGCGAACGGAGCCTGCGACACCTGCAAGTGCCACTCGGCCATCGCTGAACGAGGCGCCACAGCGATCATGCCATCCGCAGGAACGGCCGTCCCTGGAAAGAGGATGGGCCCGCCGCCCGGGCAAGGAACGAGACCCTGCGAGCGATCCGGCACTTCGGACGGCCCTACTGAAAGCGCTGGACCAGGTATCACGCCCGCAGCCGGATCAAGGCCAAGATGCTCTGCCTCAAGAGCTTCGGCGCGCGCATCGTCTTACGAGACGCTGACCGCCAAGCCGCCGAGATCCACACCCGCATCGCCCTGATGAACCGCTTCTCGTCCCTTGGACAGGCCGAGATCATGCGCATCGCCTGAACAAAAGGGGAAAGGGGCAAACGCCGAGCTTTTCGGCAATGACATCGGCAGTGCGGAAGCCGATGCCGCGGATATCCCGGGTGAGCCGGTAGGGGTTCTCGCTCATCACCTGCACCGCATCGAGGCCATAGGTCTTGAAGATCCGCCCGGCGCGCGCGGTGCCGACGCTATGGTGGTGCAGGAACACCATGATCTCGCGGATGGCCTTCTGGTCGGCCCAGCCGGCCGCGATCCGGGCGGCGCGGACGGGACCGATGCCACCCACTTCCCGCAGCCGTTCGGGACTGGCCTTGATGATGTCGAAGACATCCGTGCCGAAATGGCGCACGAGGCGCTTGCCCGTGACCGGACCGATGCCGCGGATCATGCCCGAGCCGAGATACTTCTCGATGCCCTCGGCCGTCGTGGGTGCGGATGTCCTGAGGAACTGCGCACCGAACTGCAAGCCATGCGTGCGATCGTTGCTCCACTGCCCCGAGGCGCTGATCCATTCGCCCGCGGAGATCGCAGCGGCATGGCCCACCACCCTCACCAGGTCCCGGTGCCCGCGCGCCTTGACGCGCAGCACGCAAAAGCCGGTCTCGGGATTGTGGAACGTCACCCGCTCGACAAGTCCCGCGAGGACGTCACGCTCCTGATCCTGGGACTGCTGGTTCATCACGGCGTCATGTCATGCACTGGGGATGGTCTGGGTTGCGCCCAAAAGGGAGGATGGAGCGCTGCCAGGATGATCTGCAAATAAGATCGTTCCTGGGGATGGCAATCGACAGTCCTCGCGCGACGGCAGGACGTCAGCAAGGCCCTGCCCCTTACGTCAGGCTTCAGCTCACCAAGTCGCGCAGACGTTTCATGTCCTCGATATGAGCAACCGCGGCATCTGTCTGCACGCTATGGTCGCGCAGCCGGTTGAAGGTCCACGGCCGGGTCTCGGGCTTCATCCCCGACTGTCCCGCAATCAGCGCCTTGCTGCAGGGCAGCGCCACAGGGCATTCGCTGTCGCATTCCGCCGCGAGGGTCAGCAGGAACTCCGCCGACCGGCTAACCGCCTGCAAGCGCCACCAGCAGCATGGAAAACCGCATCGATCCAGCAATTTACTTTCGCTTGAATGCCGCGTCCAATCTTGAATGACGCAATGTCAAATCGGGGCTTTCGGGGCTTTTGCTACGATCAATACCGCCAAGTCGGGCAAGTTCGCGTTCGCCAGCCATGCCATTTCCACTGCCTTTGATCGAGAGATTTGCATGACCAGACCCGACAGCACCGCGCCCGCGTCGAGCCTGACGGCCACGGAGTGGGCCGCCTGAGGCCTTCTCCTGTTCTGGATTCCCAACCACATGCCTCCGCCTCACGGGCCTCCAGAGGGCCTCCCAGACTCTCTGTAAGCGAGGGGGTGGGCGCCCCCCGGCGGCATCGATGTGCCAAGGTGGTAGGTGTTGAAGTACCGCTACGGAGGGGGGCGTCCATGGGAGAGGTTAGCATCATCGGCCTGGATCTGGCCAAGAACGTGTTTCAGGCACACGGCGCCGGGGCGGATGGATCAGTGGTTTTTCGCCGCAAGCTGTCCCGGGCGCAGCTGCTGAAGTTCATGGCCGCGCAGCCGCCGTACGTGGTGGCAATGGAGGCTTGCGCCAGTGCGCATCACTGGGGCCGGACGTTCAGCGACCTCGGCCATGAAGTGCGGCTGATCCCGTCGGCCTATGTGAAGCCGTTCGTGAAGCGGCAGAAGAACGACACGGCTGATGGCGAAGCGATAGCGGAAGCTGCCTCGTGGCCGACGATGCGGTTTGTCGCCGTGAAGAGCGAAGCCCACCAGGGGGCGGCACAGCTCTGCGATGCTGTCCTCTCCACCAAGCCCACTCAGGACAATGCGGATCTTTTCTTCAGCGCTATGGACCTTGCGGGTCGCCCGGCGGCTGGCAGGCTTTATTGCTGTGACCGCCTCCTGACGGCATCGCTGTGCCAAGATTGGTCTGTAACGATCCACAAAGGGGAGCGGTCATGTCGGAGATTGCCATGATCGGGCTCGATCTGGCGAGGCATGTGTTCCAGGTTCACGGGGCCGACGCTTCTGGGCGAGCGGTGCTGCGCAAGAAGCTGCGGCGGCATCAGGTGCTGGTGTTCTTCAGCCAATCGGAGCCCTGCGTCGTCGCGATGGAAGCCTGTGGTGGCGCCCGTTTCTGGGGTCGTGAGATCGCGAAGCTGGGTCACGATGTGCGGCTGATCCCGCCGGCCTACGTCAAGCCTTTCATGAAGCGCCAGAAGAATGATGCTGCCGATGCGGAGGCGATCTGCGAAGCCGCGCTGCGCCCGACGATGCGCTTTGTGCCGGTGAAGAGCGAGGAGACGCAGGGCGCGGCGATGGTGTTCCGCGTGCGCGAGCTTCTGATCCGGCAGCGGACGCAGGCGATCAATGCCCTGCGTGGCCACTTGGCCGAGTTCGGGCAGATCGTGCCCCAGGGTGCGGCCAATGCCGCACGGCTGATCGCCATCACCGAGGATCCGGACAGCGGCCTGCCTGCTGATGCCACCATCACGCTGAAGGTGCTGGTCGCGGCGCTCACCCACCTTGAGAGCGAGATCGGCAGGCTCGATGCCGAGATCGCCCGTCGCGCCAAGGAGAACGACGTGGCCCGGCGGCTGATGACGGTGCCGGGCATCGGTCCGCTGATCGCCACGGCCCTCGCGGTCCTGGCCCCGGCCACCCGGGACGTTCCGCCGGGGGGCGAGACTTCGCGGCCTGGCTCGGTCTCACGCCCCGGCAGCATTCGACCGGCGGCAAGCAGCGGCTGGGTGCCACGACGAAGATGGGGGAGCGCTCCCTGAGGCGGCTGCTGATCATCGGGGCGAACAGCGTCATCATCAAACGCCACATTCACCGGGAAGCACAGCCCGGCACCTGGCTGGGCGGCCTGCTGATGCGCGAGCCGCCGATGCTGGTGCGGGTGGCGCTCGCGAACAAGATGGCGCGGATCATTTGGGCCCTGATGGTCCGGGGCGGCACCTACCGGGCTCCGGCCATGGCGGCGTAAGCTACCAGGGTCGCGAGGGGGTCGGAGCGGAAGAGGGCAAGGAGCGGTATGGCGCAACGGTCGTGAGACAGGATCGGGAGAACCAGTGCGCAACAGAGTGCCTCCGAGCACGGGGCTTTGATCTGGACCCGAGCCGCGAACACCATACGGGCCCGCGGCAGGTGTGAGGCCGCAGCAGAGGCCGGACAGATGTCAGCACCCGATGACGCGCCAACACCAGCTCCGAAGATCCCTCTTGCGCATGGGGCGGTTACACATGTTGCGTCATAGGGGTCGTCCTTTGAGTGTTCTATTCTCCGGTAAACCCGGGGCGCTTCATGTCGGGGCGCTTGCACGAGCGACTGCGACCGTGGCGCAGGCCCGGCACGGCATCGCGGGGGGCGCCGGCATCAGGCTGTGGTGCCGGTTGGCCGCGCTCGGGCGGGGCGCCTTTGCGGTCGACCGCAAGGGGGCGCTTCGTGCCCGGTTTGCCCGCGATCCCTCGGGCTTGTCCCGATCCCGGCAGCCACCTTTTCGCCGGCACGGCGGGGCTGTCGAGGGAGGCCCGGCTCCAGTCCGGCTGTCCATCATCCGGCAGGCGCTCCGGCAGCATGCGATGGAGCCCGGCCCGGATGCCGACCGTCGGCCGGTCCTGCAGCCTGCGCCAGCAGGCCATGCCGGAGCAGCCGAACCCGCCAGCAGCATCTGTCCGGGAATGCCGGATCGGAGCACGAAGATGATGCCCGCCAAGGCCAGGCGCCTGTCGCAACCGCGCCCGGCCACCCCCGGGCTTGTCCCGCCGCAGCGGCGCAATCGCCGATCCCAGATCATCGGATACAAGAGGCCTGCTCATACCCCCGCAACGCACAAGAGACGGTCTGTCCGGGGCTTAAGCCCCAGAGCCGCACAGAGCCATCGTCAACTCGGATCCACCACATGCCGGACCTGAACAATTGAAGCTCTAATTTTAACTGTCGCGCCCCTGTGCGGGCCGGTTCAGGGCGAAGTAGGCGGTGCATAGAAGGCGCCCCGTCTCGGCAGGAGGCCACGTTCGAAGCAAAGGCAAGCGCAGCTGAAGCGTTATTCCTCGGTGTCAGCGTGGCAGCCTTGAACCGGACGGCATAAAAAGCAGCCGTCGAAATATTTACCGGGCCGTCAGCATCTGCATATCCGGTATTGTTGACTCGGTTAGTCGGATTTAATAATCCCCACCAACTATACCTGACATGCCTTCTCAGGAAAGGACACTCTTATGCGGATGATCTTGTCGGCTGGTCTGGCGGCCCTGCTTGCCTCTGCCGCCCTTGCCGAGGTGACGGTCGAGACCGCCCAAGGGATCGTGTCGTTGCCGGCAGCACCCGCAAAGGTGGCGGTTCTCGATCTTGGCGTGGCCGACACGATGATGGCGTTGGGCGTGCAGCCGGTGGCGGTTCCCGACAAGCTCTACCTCGACCATCTGCAGCCTCTGGCGCAGGACGCGGCCCCGGTCGGCACCCTGCAGGAGCCTGATCTCGAAAAGCTGGCCGCCATCGGCCCGGACCTGATCGTGGTCGCCAACCGCTCGGCCGTGAAGAAGGACGCAGTGGCGCAGGTCGCGCCCGCCATCGACATGACGGTGGACGGCGCCGACCTGATCTCCGACGCCAAGGCCCGGCTGGCGGCGCTGGCCGCGTTGTTCGGCAAGCAGGCCGAGGGCAAGGCGCTGGCCGCCGCGCTGGATGAAAAGCTTGCGGCACTGGTGGAAGCCGGCCGCGACAAGGGCGGCGCGCTGGTGGTGCTGACCAACGGGCCGAAGATGTCGGCCTATGGGAAGGACTCGCGTTTCGGCTGGATCTATGAGGTGACCGGGCTGCCGCAGGCGGGCCGGCCGCTGGACGAAAAGGCCAACCACGGCGATGCCATCAGCCACGAGTTCATCGCCCAGACCAACCCCGACTGGCTGTTCGTACTGGACCGCGGCGTGGCCATCGGCGCGGACCAGCCCTCGGCGCAGGCCACGCTGGACAATGAACTGGTGCGCCAGACCAACGCCTGGAAGAACGGCCATGTCGTCTATCTGCCCGCAGACAACGTCTATCTCGCGCCCGGCGGCTATACGGCGCTGACCGAGACGCTGGACGCGCTGGCCGCAGCACTCGCGGGATGAAGGCCCGCCCCCTTGTCGCGGGGCTGGCGCTGGCGGCGCTGACGCTGGCGAGCCTTGGCGTCGGCGCGGCACAGATCGACCTGCGCGGCGCCGGGGACGGCTGGGCGACCCTCGTGCTGATGGAGTCGCGGTTGCCCCGCACGCTGGCGGTTCTGCTGACGGGCGCGGCGCTGGCGGTCGCGGGCGTGGTGATCCAGAGCCTCGTGCGCAATCGCTTCGTCGGCCCCGACACCGCGGGCACCGGCGAAAGCGCGGCGCTGGGGCTGCTGGGGATCACCCTGCTGGCCCCCGCCGCGCCGATCTGGGTCAAGATGGTCGCGGCCAGCCTCGCCGCGATGACGGGCACCGCGCTGTTTCTGGCCATCGTCCGCCGCCTGCCGGTGCGCGAGGTGATGCTGGTTCCCATCGCCGGGCTGATCCTGTCGGGCATCATCGGATCGGTCGTCACCTGGATCGCGTGGGAGGCGGACCTGCTGCAATTCGTCAACACCTGGCTGATGTCGGGTGAGTTCTCGGGCATCATCGCCGGCCGCTATGAACTGCTGTGGATCGCGGGCGCGGCGGCGGGGCTTGCCTGGTTCGCGGCCGACCGCTTCGCCATCCTGTCACTGGGCGACCACGTGGCGACGGGGCTGGGGCTGTCCACGAGGGGCGTGATGCGGCTGGGGATGGTGGTGGTCTCGGTCGTGTCGGCGCTGGTGGTGACGACCGTGGGCATGATCCCCTTCGTCGGGCTGGTGGTGCCGAACATCGTTGCCCGCATCATGGGCGACAACCTGCGCGCATCGATCCCCGTCGTCGCGGTGGGCGGCGCGGGGCTGCTGCTGGCCTGCGACCTGATCGGGCGGATCGTGCGCCATCCGTACGAGATCCCGGTCGGCACGATCCTGGGCATCATAGGCTCGGTGATCTTCCTGTGGCTTCTCTATAGGCCGCCCGTCCGTGGATAGCGCGCATGGATAGGCCCGCCGCCACCCTGATCGCGGCGCTGCTGGCGCTGCTCGCGGCCTCGTCGCTGGTCTGGATGTTCCAGGGCATCGGCGGCGGCAACCGCGGCTTCATCCTGCAACTGCGCGGGACCAAGCTGGCCGGGCTGGTGGCCGTGGGCGTGGCCGTGGGCATCGCCACGGTGCTGTTCCAGACGGTGGCCGCAAACCGGGTGCTGACGCCCTCGATCATGGGCTTCGACGCGCTTTACGTGCTGCTGCAGACCGGGCTGGTGGCCAGCCTTGGCGTCGCGGGCTTCGCCGCCCTGCCGGATGCCGCCAAGTTCCTAGTCGAGGTTGCCATCATGTCGCTGCTGGCGGCACTGCTGTTCGGCACCCTGCTGGGACAGGGCGCCAAGGACATTCCCCGCACCATCCTGACGGGGGTGATCCTGGGGGTGCTGTTCCGGTCGCTGTCGACCTTCCTGGCGCGGATCATGGACCCCAACGCCTTTGCCGTGGTGCAAAGCGTCAGTTTCGCAAGCTTCGGCAGCATCAATGCCGCCCTGCTGCCCGTGGCGGGCGCGATCGCGGCGCTTTGCACGGGCGCCGCCATCTGGCTTGCACCCCGCCTTGACGTGCTGGCGCTGGGACGCGAGGTGGCGGTGTCGCTGGGGCTGCGCTTTGACCGGCTGGTGCTGGTAACGCTGGGGCTGGTGGGGATGCTGGTCTCGGTCTCGACGGCGCTGGTCGGGCCGGTAGCCTTTTTCGGCCTGCTGGTGGCGGGGCTGGCGCACGGCCTCGCGCCCTCGGCCCGCCATGCGGTGCTGCTGCCTGCCGCCGGGCTGATCGGGGCGGTGATCCTTGTTGCCGGCCAGACCCTGTTCGAGCGCCTGATGGGCCAGACCGCCACCCTGTCGGTCGTCGTCGAGTTCGCGGGCGGCCTGTTCTTCCTGTTCCTGCTGCTGAAAGGACGTGTCCGATGATCCGCATCGACGGGCTGAGCCACCATATCGGCGCCGCGCCGATCCTGCAGGACATCGACCTGACCCTGCCGCGCGGCAAGCTGATCGCGCTGATCGGCCCGAACGGGGCGGGCAAGTCCACGCTGCTGCGGCTGGTCGCCCGGCTGGAACCCTTGCAGCAAGGCCGGATCGAGATCGACGGCCTCGACCTTGCCACCACGCCGACCGAGCGGCTGGCGCTGGCCATGGCCGTGATGGGCCAGCAGACCCATATCGCCAGCCGCTTGCGGGTGGCGGAACTGGTGGGCTTCGGCCGCTGGCCGCATCACCACGGCCGCCCGCGGCCTGCCGACCGCGCAGCCATCGAGGCGGCGCTGGAGGCCTTCGGGCTGGCCCCGTTCAAGGACCGCTTCCTCGACGAGATCTCGGGCGGGCAGGCGCAGCGGGCACATCTGGCGATGACCTTTGCCCAAGGCACCGACTGGCTGCTGCTGGACGAGCCGCTGAACAACCTCGACATGGCCCATTCCCGGGCACTGATGGCGCGGCTGGCCGAACTGGTGCGCGGCAGTGGCCGCAGCGTCGTCACGGTCGTTCACGAGGTCAACTATGCCGCTGCCTGGGCCGACCACATTGTTGCAATGAAGAACGGCCGGATCGTGGCCGAGGGTGCGCCCGAAGCCGTTCTGACCGAGCCGGTGCTGTCCGCGCTTTACGACACGCCGATCGAGGTGTCCCGCCACGACGACCGCCCGCTGGTCCTGCACCACCACTGGCACGATCAGTTGGGCGCCCCTTTCCCGAAACAGGTCGAACTCGACCAATCCTTCCTGCATTGAGGCCCACCATGATCTCGACCGCCCGCTACCCCACCCCGAACGCCACGAAATACGTCCAGCAGCTTGCCAAGCATTTCGGCCACAAGATCGAGGTCCGCTCGGACGCCGATCCCGCCGATTTCGAGATGGAGGCGGGCAGCGTCCGGCTTTCCGCCCAGGATGGCGCCTTCGTCGCGCAGGTCGAGGCCGAGGATGCCAAGGGCATCATCAACCTGCGCTATGTCGTGGACAAGCATCTGGTGATCTTCGCCTTCCGGGACGGCTTCACGGGGCTCGACTGGCGCATGGCGGATGGCTGACGGGCTGCCGCCCGGCCTTGCCGACTATGCCCGCGCCGCGACAGCGGCCCTGCCGCCCGGCATCGCCGCCTGGGCCATGGGCGGCGCGGGCGAGGAAATCACCCTGCGCCGCAACGAGGCAGCCTTTGACGCGCTGCCGATCCTGCCGCGGGTGCTGCAAAGATCGGCCCCTGATACCGGCCTGACGCTGCTGGGCACCCGGCTCGCGCATCCGGTCCTGATCGCCCCGATGGGATGGCAACGGCTGGTCCACCCCGAGGCCGAGCGTGCGCTGGCCGCCGGGGCCACGGCGCAGGGCGCGCGGATGGTGCTGAGCGCGCAGGCTACGACCCCGCTGTCCGAGGCACGGGCGGCGGGTGCCCTGTGCGACTGGTTCCAGCTTTACTGGATGGGGCAGGGACCCACGCTGGCGCTTGCCCGCAGGGCGGCGGAGGCCGGCTGTTCCGCCCTGATTCTGACCGTGGATGCCCCGGTCGCGGGCCAGCGCCCGCGCGAGATGCGGGCGGGCTTTGTTCTGCCGGAAGGGCTGGCGGCGGTGAACCTTGCGGGCCTGCCCCGGGTGAGCGGCGGCAGACTTGAGGACCTGATCGCGGCCGCCCCGGCCTGGGAGGATCTCGCATGGCTTTGCTCGGCCGCGCCGCTGCCGGTGTTGGTCAAGGGAATCCTGCATCCGACTGACGCCACGCAGGCGATCAGGGCCGGCGCGGCGGGGATCGTGGTGTCGAACCACGGCGGCCGGGTGCTGGACGGCCTGCCCGCCAGCATCGAGGCGCTGCCCGCCGTCGCTGCCACCGTGGCCGGGCGCGTCCCGCTGCTGCTGGACGGCGGCATCCGGCGCGGGACGGACGTGCTGCGCGCGCTGGCCCTTGGGGCGGATGCGGTGATGGTCGGCCGTCCGGCGCTGCAGGGGCTGGCCGTCGCCGGGGCGCTGGGCGTCGCCCATGTCCTGCGGCTTCTGCAGGACGAATTGCGAATCGCAATGGCGCTGTGCGGCTGTGCCACGCTGGACGACATCGGGCCTGCGTTGATTTTCTTCAACAATGGGCAGGAAGGCGGCTTGACGCCCACATCCCGACGGAAATAGTAAGCCATAGCCAGTCCGTTGCCCTTTCCGGCGCGTGCAAGCCTTTCATCGCCGCACAAACCCAGAAAGGAAGGTCGCAACATGGCCCTTCGTTCCCAGCCGTCCCTCCGACCGATCCTGTACGGAGCGGGCGCCTCGATCGGTGCCCTTGCCGCCACGGGCCTGAACCAGCCCGCCCTGGCGCAGGACGCCGCAGGGTCCGAGCCGCTGCGCCCCGATGCCGTGCAACTGGACACGGTGGTCCTGACCGCGACGGAAGGCTCGTCCAACGCCAACAGCGCCGGCACCGGCATCGCCCGCCTGCCCGAAACCGTGCGGGAAACCCCGCAGGTCGTGAACGTGGTCCCCGCCGAGGTGATCCGGCAGCAGAACGCCACCACCCTGGAACAGGCGCTGCGCAACGTCCCCGGCATCACCCTGTCGACAGGCGAAGGGCGCGGCGGCTCCTCGGGGGACCAATTCCGCATCCGGGGGCTGGCGGCGCAGGGCGACGTCTATTCGGACGGCTTGCGCGACTTCGGCGCCTATACCCGCGACACCTTCAACACCGAGGGCGTGCAGGTCATCAAGGGCCCCTCGGGCGACGCCTTCGGGGTGGGCAGCCTCGGCGGCCTGATCAACCAGCAGCGCAAGCGCGCGGGGCTTGAGGATTTCAACGAGGTCGAGGGCAGTGTCGCCTCTGGCGGGCTGGCCCGGGTGCAGTATGACGGCAACCGCGTCATCGCCGACGACCAGGCTCTGCGGCTGAACCTGATGCTGCAGGAAGGCGAGATCCCCGCCCGGGACGCGGTGGACGACGACCGGCTGGGCCTGGCGCTGGACTATGGCCGGGGCCTCGGCACCGGAACGGAATGGCACCTCGGCTATTCGTATTTGCGCGGCCGGGGTGTTCCCGACATGGGCCAACCGATGGCCGAAGGCCCGGACGGGATCAGCCGGCCGCTGCTGGAATACGACGTGCCTGGCTATGACCGCGAGACCTCGTATATCCGCAGCACCGACCGTTTCGACACCGACGTGCATACCGTCACCTCGGGCCTGACCCATGAGTTGGACAGTGGCTGGACCCTGGCGAACGACACCCGCGTCACCCGCTATGAACGCGATTTCTCGGCCACCAACCCAGCCGGCTGCGACCCCGACTGCCTGGCCGGGCTGCTGGCCGGGATCGACCAGCCGCTCAGCTATGGGGCAGGCGGGGGAATGACCTATGCCCAGGACGGCTGGGGCGTGCAGAACGTGACGACCCTCACCGGAGAGGTCACCACCGGCACCATCCGCCATGAAATCACGGCGGGCCTGGACCTGAGCTGGCAGATCGACAAGCGCCGCCGCGGCACCTGGACCGTGCCGCGCCCCGACCAGACCATCCTCGACCCCATCCGCGACGCAAGCGGGGCGACGTTCGACTGGGACGACGACAAGAGCACCGCCAAGGCGCAGAATGCGGCCATCTTCCTGTCCGACCGCATCCATTTCAACGAACAGTTCTCGATCCTGGCGAGCGCGCGGGGCGACTGGTTCAAAAGCTCGTTCGACGGCGTTCTGGTGGGCGGGGCCGCGCCCACCAGCGGCGAGGCCGACGGCTTCGAGGTCAGCCCCTCGGTCAGCCTGATGTGGGAACCCTCGGACGATCGCATGGTCTACCTGACGCTGGCGCGGTCCTACCGTCCGCTGGGGACCGACATCGCCTTTGCCGTCAATTCGTTCGACACCGAGGTTCCGGCCAGCGACCGCGACTTCGAGCCGGAGCGGTCGGACCTGATCGAGCTTGGCGGCAAGACCGACCTGCTGGATGGCCGCGTCGGCCTGACGGCGGCGCTGTTCCAGATCGACAAGGACAACTCCTACGACGTGGACCCGACCACGGGCGAGCCTGTCACCGGCTTCAGCACCAATGGCGAGAACCGGCGCATCCGCGGCTTCGAATTCGGCGCCTCGGGCGAGGTGGCCGAAGGGCTGGACCTGCTGCTGGCCTATGCCTACCTGGACGGAGAGCTTCGGGGCGGGCGCGGCGCCGACGAGGAAACGGTGGGCAATGACGCCTCGGGCGTGGCGCGGCACAACCTCGCGCTCTGGGCCAGCTATGAACGGCCGGTGGCCCGCAGCAACGGGCTGGTGACGGTGGCGGGGGGCGTCCGCTACGCGTCCGAATACTGGTCCAACAGCGACAACACCGCCGAGATCCCCGAAACCTTCTCGCTGGACGCCATGGTCGCCTATGAGCAGGACAACTGGCGCATCGCGCTGAACGGCAGCAACCTGACGGACGAGGACAACTTCTCCTCGGCCTTCAACGCCGTCCGCGCGGTGCCCGAGCCGGGCCGGGTCTTCACCCTCAGCCTGTCCAGCCGCTTCTGACGACGCGTCGGGGCCGCCCAAGGGCGCGGTCCCGCCTTTCCTTCGAGGTTTTTCGATGCTGATCCAGATCCCCGACGTGCTGTCGGCCGCCGAGGTCATGGCCTTCCGCGAGGTGCTGGAGCGCGCCGCCTGGGCCGACGGCCGCGACACCGCGGGCGACCAGGCCGCGACGGTCAAGAACAACCTGCAGATCCCGCCCGAGTCCCCTGTCGCGCGGGAACTGGGCGAGCGTGTCCTGCACGCGCTGGCGCGCAACCCGACCTATACCTCGGCCGCGTTGCCCTTGCGGGTGCTGCCGCCGATGTTCAACCGCTATGACCCCGGCATGACCTTCGGCGCCCATACCGACAACGCCATCCGCACGATCCCCGGATCGGGGGGGATGCGGATGCGGGCGGATGTGTCCACCACGATCTTCCTGACCGCGCCCGAGGAATATGACGGCGGCGAGTTGGTGGTCGAGGACACCTATGGCACCCATGCCGTCAAGCTGCCTGCCGGGCACATGGTCGTTTATCCCGCCTCGTCGCTGCATCGGGTCAACCCGGTCACGCGCGGCAGCCGCTGGGGCAGCTTCTTCTGGGCGCAGTCGATGGTGCGCGACGACGGCAGGCGGGCGATGCTTTACGACCTCGACCTGGCGATCCGGCAGGCCCGGGCCGTGATGGGGGACGAGGCGCCCGCCGTGCTGGGCCTTGTCAGCCATTACCACAACCTTTTGCGGATGTGGGCCGAGTTGTGAGCGCTGCTGCCGCGCTTGCCACCGGCCAGCTTCTGCTGGAAGCGGGTGAAGGGGGACAGGCCATTGAATCCTTCCGCATGGCCGCGCGGGCGGGCGATGCGCGCGGGCTGACGATGCTGGGCCGCGCGGCCGAACGCGGCTGGGGCATGGTTCCCGACGCCGTGCAGGCAGCGGGCTGGTATCGCCGCGCGGCGGCTGCGGGCGATCCTTGGGCGATGTTCAACCTCGCCGACCTTTATCTGCGTGGCGAGGGCGTGCCGCGCGACCCTGCCGAGGCCACCCGCCTTTACGCCGACGCCGCGCGTCGGGGTCTGCTGCAGGCGCTGAACATGCTGGGGAGGCTGGCTGAAACCGGCGCCGCCGGCCCACGCGACCCAAGCGCCGCGCTGGCCTACTACACCGCCTCGGCCGAGCGCGGCGATCCCTGGGGCCAGTTCAACCTTTCCCGCCACCTGATCGCCGAAGGGCGCCTGCCCGAGGCGCTGGATTGGCTGGACCGCGCGCTGGGCTGCCGCATCAGCGGTTTTCACGCCGCTGTCGCCGAGGCGCTGTCCGGCGTCGACTACCCGGACCTTTGCCGCCGCGCCGAACTGGCGCGTAGCCTCGCCGCCCCTTTGTCCGGTCGTGACTGAGTGGTAGGCCCCGCGCGCATGATCCGCAAAGCAGCATCCGGGGAGCGCCCATGAAATCCGTCCTTCTCGCCTGGCAGTTCTGGGCGCTGCTGTCCGCCGGTTTCGCCGCGCTGACGGCAATCTTTGCCAAGGTCGGCGTCGAGAACGTGGATTCGGATTTCGGCACCCTGATCCGCACGGGCGTGATCCTTGTGGTGCTGACGGGGATCGTCCTCGCGCTGGGCAAGGTCCAGCCGCCCGGCACGATCCCGGGGCGGTCCTGGGTGTTCCTGATCCTTTCGGGCCTTGCCACTGGCGGCTCGTGGCTCTGCTATTTTCGCGCGCTCAAGCTTGGCAACGCCTCGCAGGTCGCACCTGTCGACAAGCTGAGCGTGGTGCTGGTCGCGGTTTTCGGCGTCCTTTTCCTGGGCGAGCACCTGTCGGCCCCCAACTGGCTGGGGATCCTCCTGATCGCCGCCGGGACGGTTCTGGTCGCCTGGAAGGGCTAGCATCCTGTGGAGACCGGGCCGCGCCAAGTTCCGCATGGCTGCGGCCAGCGTTCTGGCAGGGCAGGAGGATACCGCTGGGGACGCTGTTTTCTTCGGCCGCAATCCGCCCTCATGGCACCTTGGGCTGCTCCATTGCCTGATGGAGCCTGCGAACAGCTTGAGACAGATGCCCGGTCTGCAGTTCGGGGGCGCGCGCAAGCGGCGAAGCCGGGCACGGGGCCAGCGCGCCGATGGCCGCGGATGATGGCGCCGGCCTTGCCACAGGCCGGCTGAACCGGATCATGGGGGCCAGCAAGCCCGTGCAGCGCCCGGATGCCCTGCAACTCTGAATCAGGCGACATCCGCGTTCTCCCGAAGGGGAGAAAATCGGAACGAGCGGAGCAAGTTTTCCGGTGAAATTCCGCTTCGACCATGGTATGCTCATGGCATAGTAATTCGTTAATGCAGGGTCCTGATATGGGCAGCCTTTTTCGAATTAATTACATTATATTGTCGATTTTTCTCGCACTGCTTCCGGGTTTGGGAGCGGCAGGTGATCCTGGTCCCCCTCAGAGGGCCGCTTTCGAGCCGATCGGGGATTGGTGTGATTCGGGAACAAGCGGAGAGCGAACCGTTTGCGCCGACCTGGCTGCGCTTGACCAGATTCTGGTCTATAACCGTTTCGGCTCGTTCAATCCCTACGGGATGATCTTCGCGCTGCGCCGCGACATCGCGCCCTTGGGCGGGGCGGTGCTGCTGGACAACGCCCAGTGCGAGGATCTGACCGGAACAGAGAACGGCAATGAAAACAGCGCATTGGAAGCCGGCAAGGTGCGGCTGCGCGATTGCGAGCGACCGCGCCCGCTGACGCTGCGCGCCAATGTGGGCGACCGGCTGGTGCTGCGGGTGACCAACCTGCTGATGCAGCCCGCCCCCGACTTCTCGGCCGATTTCTGCGGCGTCACGGGGGAAAACGATCCTGTGCGCGGCGCTGTCAGGGCTGGCGTGTCACAGGGGAACACCGGACACGTCGCGCATGGGCACGCCGCCTGCCAGCCGCCAGATGGCAGGCATGCCGCCGACGGCGCGCATGACTGGCCGGCCACGCGGCATCTCAACCTGGTGATCCAGGGGCTGACGCCGGTGCCCCATGACGATCCCCGGGACGGTCCCGGCAATCCGGTCATCCATCCCGCCTGCCGCGGGATCGATGCCGTGGGACCGAACGACCACTTCTATTGTGCCTACCGGATCCTGCGCGAAGGGCCGATGTTCTTCGCCTCGACCGCCGCGCCCGCAGGTGGCGAAGGGGACGGCGGCTCGCTGGTCCACGGGCTTTTCGGCGCGGTGCTGGCCGAGCGGAAGGGCAGCACATGGTATCGCAGCCAGACCAGCCGAGCGGCATTCGACAAGGCCTGGCTGCCGGCGGCCCACGACCGGCCGCTGCACAGCCGCGCAGACGGGATCGACTACGAGAAGGCGGACGACAAGGGCATCCCTTACCTGAACATGCTGCGCCCGCTTGAGGGACCGCAGGCGGGCGTGCTGTCGGCCGCCCGCGCCGAAATCGTCCATGCCGACCTCAATGCCATCGTCTATTGCGGCGCGACCGGCGGGGACGCCGATTGCCGGATCACTGGCGAGGATGGCCAAGACTCCGGTCCCGGCCTTCGCAACCGCGATCCGGCCCAGCCCCCGGTTCTTGCATTCCGGGAGTTCTCGGTCTTCTTCCATGACGAGCTCAAGACCTTCTACACCTCGAATTTCGAGGAACTGGGCGATTTCGGCCAGCTTGCCGGGGTGCGCGACGGATTTGCAATCAATTACGGGGCCTCAGGGATGGGGTCGCTGCTGTTGGCGAACCGCAAGGGCATCGGTCCTGCCGCCGATTGCACCGAATGCCTTTACGAGGAATTCTTCCTGACCTCCTGGGCCAATGGCGATCCGGCGTTGCTTGAATGGTATGACGACGATCCCTCGAACGTCCATCATTCCTATCTCAACGATCCGGTGGTGTTCCGCAATTTCCACGCCGGGCCGAAGGAAACCCATGTATTCCACCTTCACGCGCATCAATGGTTCGCGGGCAACGATCCCAACCGGGGCAGCTATCTCGACAGCCAGACCGTCGCGCCCCAGCAGGGATTCAGCTACAACATCTACCATGGCGGGCGACGTCGGCCGAATGGCGAGGGCCAAGGCTGGTGGGGCCACCAGGGATCGGGGAACCGCAACCGGACGGTCGGGGATTCGATCTTCCATTGCCATCTTTACCCGCATTTCGCGCAAGGGATGTGGGCGCTGTGGCGCGTCCATGACGTGCTGGAGGACGGCACCCGCCTGCTGCCCGACGGCCAGCCGGAACCCGGCCTGTCGCTGGGCTTCAGGCCCCCCGGCGCCGACCGACGGCCGGGCAGCGTCGATCCGAACGGCAACTGGCTGCGTGGCGCGGCAGGCACCCCGATCCCCGCGGTGATCCCCCTGCCGGGCGAGCCGCTGCCGCTGCTGCCCGGCTATGCCGACGCGCCGGACTGGGACGAGGCCAAATCGGGACCTGCCGAGCCGGATGCGCCGGAAGCCTTCGACCCCGATGCCGAGGTCGCGGCGATGCCGGGCTATCCCTTCTATATCGCGGGAGAGGCGGGCCACCGCCCGCCGCAGGCGCCGCTGGACCTCGCCCGAAGGCTCGGGGGACCGGAACCGGACCAAAGTTCCGAAAGCCCCGTCGACACCCGCAGCCCTGTCGCCGGGGCCTGGCTCGACGGGGGATTGCCCCGGCATGTCATGCTCGACGGGTCCGAGCGGGAACTGTCCTTCGACCCCCTGCCTTCCGGGGTCACGGCCCGGCTGCAGGACGCGGCCCTGCCCGCGGCCGAGCGGGCGGCGCTGCTGCGGCAGGTCGTGGCCCGGTCGCTCGCCATGGGCGACATGACGCTGGACCTGACCCGTGCCCGGCTGCGCGTGCTGGACCCCGAAGGCACGCCGCTGGAACGGGCGGCCATGGGCTTTCACCACAACGGGCTGGTCCATCGGCCAGAGGCGGCGGCCCCCCTGCCGCTGGCCCTGTCGCAGCCGGACGGCAATGAGGTCACCCTGGACACCGGGACCGGCGCCAGCGGCAGCTATCCCACCCGGGCCGCCCCCTATCCCGCCAGCGCGCCCGGCCCCGGACCTGTCGCCTCTCCGGTCTTTGCCGTGAACGGCAGCCCGCCGCGCCCCGGCGCGCCTTTCGCCGATCCCTGCGGCATCCCCCCGGCCGAGGCCATTGGCCCGTCCCGGACCGACCCGCTGGCCGGCGGCCCCTATGCGCCCGATCCCGACCTGACCGGCTTTCGCCGCTACGAGGTCTCGGCGGTGCAACTGGACATGATCGTCAACACCGCCGGCTGGCACGACCCGCAGGCGCGCATCAATGTCCTCAGCGCAAGGTCGCCCGTCTACAAGCAGGGTCGGGGCCGCATCTCGCCGCGCATCAGCGACAGCGAGGAGCCGTTCTTCTTCCGCGCCCTGTCGGGCGAATGCATCGAGTTCCGCCACACCAACGAACTGCCCAGAACGTTGGAGCTGGACGATTTCCAGGTCCGCACCCCCACCGACACCATCGGCCAGCACATCCATCTGGTGAAGTTCGACGTGACCTCCTCGGACGGCTCGGGGAACGGCTGGAACTACGAGGACGGCACCTTCGCCGCCGACGAGATCGCGCATCGCCGCTGCGCCACCACCGCCCCCGGTGGCGGGGTCGAGGGCGGCGCCCTGACCCGTTCCACCGACGGGGAATGCGAGAACGGCAAGCCCCGCGCGCATGACATCTGGAAAAAGCCGCTGCCCGAGGCGCGCGACCGCTTCCAGACCACCGTGCAGCGCTGGTTTGCCGACCCGATCCTGTCGTCGGTCGCGGCCGGCACCGACCGGACCCGCGACCGCACGCTGCGGACGGTCTTTACCCACGACCATTTCGGGCCATCCTCGATCCAGCAGCACGGCTTCTATTCGGCGCTGGTGGTCGAGCCCGAGGCGCGGCCCCTGGCCGATGTCAGCAACCCCGACGTGCCGCAACCGCCGGGCGATGGCTTCGGACGGCTGACCCATGGCCTTCAAAGCGTCTGCGACCCCTCGGGGCCGGCGGGATGCTACAGGCCCCTTGCCGCCGAGGCGCTGTCCACCGTGGCCTTCGGCACCGCCTCGATGGTGGGGGCAAGCCGGACCGTCCAGCTCTGGCATCAGGACGGTGAACAGGACTACAGGGCGCTGACCCCGGATTTCCGCGAATATGCCCTGGCGATCGCGGATTTCGCCCTGCTCTACGATCCCCGCGACCGCATCTCGGAAACCGAGCTTCGCCGCAGGATCAGGACGTCCTCGACCGGCAGCCTCGGCGGCATGGCCACGCTGGCCTGCGAGCTGCACTGGCGCAATTCGCCGAGGTCGCTGGCATCGGTCTGCGGCGCCGATCTTTCGCGCGACGCCCGCGGCCACTGGATGTCCCCCGGCGAAGACGTGCCGCCCGCCTGGGAAGCGCAGGGCCGCATCGGCGACACTCCCGCCCATCGCACCGGTCTGGGCAATGACCTGCTCACGCAGGCGGACCTCAAGCGCCTGACCGATCATCTTGTGGCCTATCGCAGGAACGCCGCCGGGATGCCCGCCGCCCCTGCCTCTGCCCGCGCGCTGGCAAGCCCCGTCGCCCCGCCCCAGCGGCCCGAGTCCATCTCGGTCGATCATCACGACCCCTATCTCGTCAACTACCGGGGCGAGCCGATCCCGCTGCGTATCGGCGACAAGGACGCGGCAGGGGGAAGCCGGGCCGGCCGGCCCGAAACGAGGCCCCCGGCGCTGACCTATGACGAGAACGGGAACAGGGCTGCACGCGAGCCGCCCGGCTTCGGGCCGTTTCTTCCCCCTCCCGGCGCAAGGCCTGCGCCCTCGGGGCCGCAACCCTGGCCCAGCCATGCGGCGAGCGTCCATTCCCGCGACTGCCGGCCCTTCCGCATGGACCGCCCCGGCCGCGAAGGCGCGGGTCCCAGCCAGGTCGAGGCCGCGCTGGACCCCGGCGCCCGGCTCCGGGACCGCTTCCCGCTCTGCTCGGTCGACCGCCAGCTTGCGGGATACCGGGGCGACATGGGCCTTGCGCTGAGTTCCCATGTCCATGGCGACCCCGCCACGCCTCTGCTTGAAAGCTATGAAGGCGAATCGATCCAGGTCCGGCTGATCCAGGGCGCGCAGGAGGTGCAGCATGTCTTCCGCGTGCTGGGCCAGCCCTTCCGCCGCAATGCCGACCAGCCCTTTCCCCGCGCCGCATTGGCGCTGGACCCGCAGCCGGGTCCGACGCGCCACCGTCTTTGCGCCGAGGCGATGTCGGACGGCCGCCCCGAGGACTATCGCAGGTGGCTGGAACGGGGCCTCAAGGAATTCGACCCCCCGCAGAGCCCGGCGGACAGAGAGTTCTGGGAACGGCACGAATGGCTGCTGGCGCATTGCGACAACCCCGAGGGCTTCACCTTCGTGCAGGAGGTCGGCATTTCCGAGCATTTCGAGATGCGCGGCACGCTGCGTTCGGACGTGGGCAGCGGCCCCTTCGAGTTGGCGCCCGCGGGACCTTTCGCCTCGTCCTCTGCAGCGGCTGCGTCCCGCTCGTCGGACGTCACGGACCGCGACGGCCACCGGGTGCCCGAGGGGGTGGCGGATTCGCTTTACGACTTCGGCTCGATCGATGCGACTTGGAACGGGGCCTGGGGCCTCGTGCGGACCTATCGCGACGCAGCTACTCTGGACCCCGCGACCGGCAGGCAGATCGGCAGCCGGCTGAGGCCGATCGGGGAGGGAGGGGCCAGGGGGCAAGCCTTCAGAAGCTCCACTGAATCCGCCGATGCCCCCGAACCCGTCCCCCCCGCCTCAAGCGGCCTGTCCTGCCCGGCAAAGCCCGTTTCCGGCATCATCACACACCGCAGCGAATCCGTGATCGTCGCGCTGCAGACCCGCGACATCTGGCCCGAGGGAACCGATTACGGGATGGGCCGCCATGACCCGGACGGGCTGATGCTGGCGCTGCTGCGCCCCGAGGCGCTGGGCGGGAACGTCGGCTTCCATGACGAGAACTGGGGGAGCGGCCTTTCCCGCGACACGGTGCTGAAGGCGGTCAAGACGGCCTACCACCGGGGGCCCGAGCCTTTCGTCATGCGCGTGAACGCGGGCGATTGCGTGACGCTGCGCTTCGTCAACCTGCTGCGGGACGAGGGTCGGCGCGGGGGCCTGCGCGACCTGCTGGGGGATGCGCGGATGCCCCCGATCGTGCCGCTCAACACCGACCCGGCCGTCCGGGCGGACGGACCCGAGGGCAGGCCGCGCCGGATGATCCTGGACAGGCCCGGACCCGGCCTGCCGGACGGCGGGCTGCGCCCCTCGGCCCGCATGGGGCTGCGGATCGGCCTGCCGGCGCTGGACCTGCTGCGCGACCTGCCGCTGGGCGTGGGCTTTTCCGCCGGCGCCCTGCCGCCCGCCTCGGACAAGCGCGTCAGCATCGGCCCGATCCTGCAGTTCTTTGCCGGGCGCTATCGCGTGGACCCCGAACTCAAGCTTCCGGACGTCCTGGACGAGCAGCTCCGTCTTTCGCTGCTGCAGGCCGCCGGGGGGCAGGATGGAAACGGCAGTGACCTTTACCCCGCGTGGAAACAGCTTGCCGGGCGATTGAAGCCGAACGTCATTGTTGGGGTCCACGAGGTCCAGCCCGGCGAGGACTTCCTGTTCGAGGTGATGGGGCGGCGGTTCGGGATCGCGCTGTCCGACCCGGACTCCGGCCAGTCTGCGCAGCTTCCGGGATCGGATGCCACCGTGATCGGAAGCCTCTGCGCAGCCCTTCCCTGCGTCACGGATCACGACGCTCTGCTTGGTGATCTGGTTGGTGATCTGGAACGGGCCGCCGGCCTTGAGGCCCGGCAGGCCGTCACCGACCGTATCCACTGGATTCCCTATGCCTTCGGCCCGGTGCCCGTCACCTCGACGGCGGACGTGATCTCGCACGTCCCGCACGGGATGATGGGGGTGATCGACGTGGTGCCGGTGGACTGGGACCTTTCCGCCGCCGACCCCGCCCGGACGACCCTGCCCCCGTTCGTGGACGGGTTCCCCCGCCGCAGCATCGGTCATGTCCCGGCGGGCGCCGGGCTGCCCACGCGGCGGATCGAGATCCTGCCCGCGTCCCGGCCGGGTCCGATGCCGGTGGACCTGCCTGCCACGCGCCTGCGTGAATTCGTGCTGTTCTGGCAGGACGGGCTCAATCTTCACGCCTCGGACAGCCGCACGAAATGGCTGTGGGACGACGGCATCCCGGTCAGGAACGTCCGCCCGGTGGCCGATTGCCTTGTCTGCGACGACAGCTATGACCTGGGCGAGGCCGGGGTGAACTACGCCGCCCCCGGCTTCGACCGGATGCTGCGGCGAAGGCTGGGGATCGACGCGGAGGCCCAGGACGACCTGAACCCCGTGAAATTCCCCCGCGACTTCTTCGACCCCGCGTCTAGCCCGAAGCCGATCGTCCTTGAAGCCTGCGGGGGCGAGGAGGTGGTGATCCGGGTGGTCCATCCGGGCGGCCGCGCCCGCCAGCGGGCCTTCGTGATGAACGGCTTTGCCTATGACGACCTGTTCCCCGGCTTCGGCTTCCCGAACGCCGCCCTGCTGGCGCCGGGCAAGTCGGTCTCGGCCTGGCTCACCCCCAGCCTGCGGGCAGGGGACGTGGCGCTGTGGTTCGACGGGCCGCTGACGCGCCGGGCGCAGGGGGTCTGGGGCCTCATCGTCGCGCGCAAGCCGGGCGAGACGCTCGGCTCGACGGGCGAGTCATGCTGAGCGGGCGCTGGATCGCGCCGCTTCTGCTGGCCGCAGGCGCCGTGGCCGCGCAGGAAGCCCCGCCCGAGCCGCTGCGCCCGGCGCTGACCGCCAGCATCGAGGTCCTTGACGACGGCGGCCGGGCGCTTGACCCCGTGCCGCCGGGCGAGCCGTTCCAGCTTGCGGTTTCCGTCCGCAACCACGCCGGACCCGAGCCGCCGGCCGGGCTGCGCCTTGCCGGCTGGCTGCGGCGGGTTTCGGCGCGGAACCTGCCCTGCCACCAGGCGGCGCGGGCCTTCTTTTCGACCGGAAGCCTGCCCACCGACGCGGTGTCGCTGAACGGGCCGGTGCTGGGGGTCCTGTCGGAGGAAGGGTCCTTCACGGTGGTCGATCCTGCGATCAGCCTGGCCAGCGCCAACCTGATCGGCGCCGCGACCCTGCCGGAACAGCCCGCCGCCCTGGCTGCGGCGCCGCTGTGGGGGGGCTTTCTGGTCAGCCTGCCCGCGGCGGGCGAGGTGCGGGCGCTTACCGCCTTCGGCGCGCGGTCGCGGGTCGTGGCCGGGGGGCTTGACCGCCCGACCACGCTGATCGCCGATGGCGCGGGGGGCGTCTGGGTTCTTGAGGAAGGCGCCGCGCGGATCAGCCGCTTCGACGGCGGGGGACACAAGACCGCGACGCTGGCCGCGGTGGCCCTGTCGGGGGACGCGGCCACGATCCTTTTCCGCGACGGGGCGGGCGGGCTGCAGGTGCTGGACGCCGCGACCGCCACGCCGCTGGCCGTCCTGCCCCCCGCGCCGGATGCCACCGCCGAGGCGCTGCTGCCCGGTCCCGATGGCCCCGTGGCGGTCCTGCGTCTGACCAAGAACCGGCTGGCCGTCCATTACCTCGACGCGCCCGACAGCGCGCGCGAGATCGCGCTGGCCAGTCCCGTCGCGCGCCTGGCCGTCGATCCGGCGGGGCGGCTGGCATTCGCCTGGGATCCCGCGGGCGGGCCGGTCTCGGTCATCGACCTGGCGCGGGGGCATCTAGCCCGGACGGTGGGGGCGCATGGTTCGGCCATCTCGGAAGTCGTGGTCCTGGACCGGATGGCGGTCCTGCTGCGCGCCGACCAGTCCGAGGCGGCCACCCTTGCGCTGGATTCCATCCGTCCCGGGACCGAACCGCAGCTCGGCGCGGTGCCACTGGGGGCGGCCGCGCCCCGGCCCGTGACGGCGCCGGGGTTTCTTCTGGCGGTGCCGGGCGGCAGCAAGGCGCTGGCCATCCACGCCCAAAGCTTCACCGGCTTTGTGGTGGGGCCGACCTCGGCGATCGGCGCCGCGCCGCCCATGGCCTCGGTCCGGCTGCGCGGGGGCGTGCCGCGGACGGCCGCCATCCTGGCGCGCGGCTTTTCCGAAACCGGCCCCGGCCGGTATCGCGCGGGCGCGGTCATCCCCGGCCCCGGCCGCTACGAGCTTGTGCTCAGCACCGGCGTGGGCGGGCTGACGCTGTGCCACGAGATCCCGACCCTGCCCCTGCCCGGGGCGCAGGCGCCCGCCGCACGGATCGCGGCCGAGGTCGACCCCGTGCCTGCCGCCGACGGATCGCGGCAGGTCACCTTGCGGATCGTCGGGCCGGACGGCTTGGCCCTGCCCGGCGTCGCCGGCGTCCTCAGCGTGGCCGCGCTGGAAACGGGATGGCTGCAGCGGGCCGATTGGCCCGAACGGGACGAAAGGGGTTCCGGGATGACCTTGCGCCTGCCGGCCCGAGGCACCTTTGTCGTGACCCTCTCGGGGGCGGACAGCGCCGGCGTTCCCCCGCTTGTGATGGAGCTTGGCCCATGATCTTCCGCGCGAACGCCCTGCTGCTGGTCCTTGCCGCGATCCTTCCCGGTCCCGCCCGGGCGCATGAGGGCCATGCCCACCCGCCCGTGCCCGCGCAGGCCGTCTTTCCGGCCGAGCGGCTGTCGCCCCCGGACCTGCCGGTGACGGACCGCTTCGGGACGACCAAAGGCTTCGTCAGCCGCTATGCAGAGGCGCCGATGCTGGTGGTCAGCTTCACCTATGCAAGCTGCGGAACGGTCTGCCCCCTGTCGAACGCGGTGCTGGCCGAGATTCAGGACGAACTGACCGCCGCGGGGGCGCGGATCGTTTCCCTGTCGATCGACCCCGCCCGCGACACGCCCGCGCTGATGTCCGTCTCGGCCGAACAGTTCGGCGCAGGGCCGTCCTGGGAATGGGTCGCGGGATCGGTGCCCGACACGCGCATGCTGATGACGGCCTTCGGCGTGCCCGTCGGCCCCCCCGAGGCCCATGTCCCCACGATCCTCATGGGCAGCCTGTCCTCGGGCGAGTTCACCCGCGTGGTCGGCATCCCCGATCCGGCAAGCCTTCTCGCCATCGCCGGGGCGCCCGCGCGATGAGATTTGTCCTTGGCGGCCTGCTCGCGCTTGCGTCAGGCATCGCCGCTGCCGAGGACGCGGGCCATGCGCTGTATCAGCGGGGCGAAGGGGCGACGGCGGTGCTGGCGGGGGGCGCCGCGCGGATGCCCGCCCGCGCCTTTCCCTGCGCCAACTGCCACGGGGCCGACACTCTCGGCGGCCGCGAGGGCGGGGTCGTGGTCCCCCCTGTCGGGTGGAGCCGCCTGTCCGCCCCCACGCCCCGGCGCCCGGCTTATGACGGCCCCGCGCTGGCCCGCGCGCTGGCCGAGGGGGTGGACCCGGCCGGGCGTCCCCTCGGGGCCGCGATGCCGCGCTTCGAGGTCGCCCCTGACGCGCTCGCCGCGCTGGCTCCGGCCCTGGCCGCCATCGAGGCCGAGCAGCAGGCGGGCATCCACGGCGCTGAGCTTGTCCTGCGCCCGCCCTCGGATGCCGCCGCACGGGCCGGGTTCGAGGCCGCGCTGGCCCGCCTGAACGACGAGGGCGGCGCCCATGGCCGCCTGCTGCGGACCGCCCGCCCCGACGAGGCCGCGGCGCTGGACCTGTCGGATCTTTCGGCCTTGGCGGATGCGCTGGCGGCGGCCGAGGCGCGCGCCCTTCTGTCCGCCGCCGCCGAGGATGGCCTGACCGCGCTGGCCGTCGCCGGGCCCCCCCCTGATCGGGGATTGCAGGCGCAAGCCGCGGCGGCGGGGGTCGCGCTGGGCCCGTCCTCCGCGGCGGTGCTGGTCCTGGGCGCGCTGTCCGACGACCGCGCCGCCGCGCTGGAGGCCACCGCCATCTACGCCCGGCGTGATGCGCTCAGCCCGGCGCTGATCGCCGCAGCCGCCCGACCCGGCCTGCACCTGATCCTGACCGACCCCTTCCCCGAGGCCGCCGCCTGGGCGCGCATGACCGGGCAGGGGCGCAGCGCCGCCCTTGGCCACGCCGCCGCGCGGATGGCCCATGAAGCCGCGGTCCGGGCCGGGCGTCGGTGTTCGGTCGCGCGGCTGGCTGCGGCTCTGGCCGAGGTGACCGGCCGCGATGTCGCCATCCGTCGCCAGAAGGCGCCCGGCGTGGCCTCTTTCCCGCAGGAAGAACCCGCAGGACCCTAGCCCTGCCCGCAGGCTTTGGATGTCCGCGCATCGCGAGACCTGATCTTGCAGGACGCCACCGTCCCGGCGGGGAACGCGGATGCTTGACAGGTTCGGCGATGATTGCGCTTGATGGCGGAAAGTGGGGTGGAACGTGATCAGGCTGCTTGCCGCAAGTGGGTTCTGGGCCATCATGGCGGGCATGGCCTTGGGCCAGGACGACAGCGTTTCCGCCGAGTTGCCGAACCCGGGAAAGACCAGCGCGCTGCGGGAGATCATCGTCCTGATGGAGGATGAGGCCGCCGACCTGCAAAGCCAGATCGAGGCCATGCGGAGCGAGCTTGCATCTGGCAGGCAGGCTTCGGATGCCGCGCTTCCCGAAGACGGGGCGCCCACCCCGCCGATGACGGAACCGACCGAGGAACTCGAAGCGGCGAAAGCCCGAGCGCAGGCGGCAGAGGAAAAGGCCGCTGCCGCCCAGCGCCTGCTGGCCGAACGCGACGCGGAACTGCAGGCTGCCCGGCAGACCACCTCTGAGGCGGCGGATGCGGAGGCCCTGCAGGTCGCCGAGGATCAGGTCCGGGAACTGACCGCGCAGTTGCAGGCTGCCCGAAGCGACGCGCTTTCGGCGGAAGAACGGTTGTCGGCGGCAGAAGCGGCCTTGCAAGGGCGCGAGGCCGAACTGGCAAGCGCCGAGGAACGCGCGGCGCAGGCAGCGGCCAGCGCCGATGCGCAGGCCGGGATGGAACGGGATCTGGCCGACCTGCGCGCGCGCCTTGCCGAAGCGGAGGCCGCCCGCCAACAGGCGGAAACGGCCCGCGCCGATCTGGCATCCCGCTTGAACGCGCTGCAACAGGAGCTTGCGGCGCGGCAGCAGGCCGAGGGCCTCGAAAGCGAATCCTCGGAGGCTTTGGCCGGGGCGGAAGCGCGCCTTGCCGAACTGCAGCAACAGACGGCCGAGACCGAGGCGCGTCTGGCGGAACTCGGCCAGCAGCGTGCCGCCGTGGAACAGCAGGTCGCCGATGCCGGGGAAGCCCTTGGCACCGCGCAACGGCAGCTCGCCGATTTCGCCGCTCAGCGCGATGCGGAGGAAAGCGGGATTGCCACCCTCGACGCCCGCCGGACCGAGGCGGAGGCCGCCCTTTCCCAAGTGCAGCAGCAGGCCGCTGATTTCGCTGCGCAGCGCGTAGCGGCGGAGAACGAAGTTGCCGCGCTGGATACGCGCCGGGCCGAGGCGGAAGCCGCGCTTTCCCAAGTGCAGCAGCAGGTTTCCGATCTGGCCACACAGCGCGAGACGGCGGAAAGCGAGATCGCCACTCTGGATACCCGCCGGACCGCGGCAGAGGCTGCCCTTTCCCAGATGCAGCAGCAAATCACTGATCTCACCACGCAACGCGAGGCGGCAGAGGCAGAGATCGCCGCGCTGGGCACCCGCCGGGCCGAGGCAGAGGCTGCGCTGGCCCGGACGCAAGGGAGCGAGGCGGAGCTGCGGCAGGGGCTGGAGGAGGCGACGACGCGGCAGACGGCCGCGACCGCCGCCGCGATGGAAGCCGAGCGCCGCCGGGACGAGGCCGATCAGGCCTTCGCCGCGGCCGAGGACCGCCGCGCCAGTGCCGAGGCGGCCTTGGCCGAAGTGACCGCCCGGCTTGAACAGGCATCCGCCACGCGCGAGGCCATGGAACAGGAGGTCGCCCGGCTCTCTGCCGAAGTGCAGGAAACAGCGCCCGCGCTTGCCGAGGATACTGCGGCCCCCGGTGAGATGGCGGCGGCGCCCGCCGAGGACACGGCCCTGTCCGTTCCCGCGGCGGACTCGCAGCCGGCGCGCTGGACGGCAGAGGAGGTCGAGGCCGCCTTGTCGCGCGCCCCGGCGCTCGGCTCGGGTCCCGAGCGCGCTGAGTTGCAGCGGCGTCTGACCGGCGGGGAATGCGCGGCAGAGGCCCTGAGGGGCGCCTATGGGCAGATCAACCGGCAGACCCTGCTGGCGCTGGTGGCCGAGCTTGGCGCCTGCAACTGACACCACCGGCCCGCAAAGCCGAAAGGGGAGGAAAGACGAGATGAGCAAGACCCGATGGCTCGGCATGGCCCTTGGCGCGGTGCTGGCCCTGGCCACAGGCCCCGCCGCCGCCCAGCAGGAATTCCGCAAGGCGGTGATGACCGGCGGGGCGTCGGGCACCTATATCCAGATCGGCCGCGACCTCGCCGGGCTGATGGCGCAATGCGGCCAGACGCTGAACGTGATCGAATCCGCAGGCTCGCTGGAAAACTTCATGGCTGTCCGAAAGCGCAGCAATACCCAGTTCGGCATCGTGCAGAACGACGTGCTGGAATATCTGAAGACCTATTCCGCCAATGATCCCGACGTGGCCCGCGCGATCTACAATGTCCGCATCGCCTTCCCGCTTTACGACGAGGAGGTGCATCTGCTGGCGACATCGGACATCGACAGTCTTGCCGACCTGGCGGGCAAGCGGGTGGCGATCGGGGTCGAGAACAGCGGCACCTTTCTGACCGCCTCGCTGGTGCTGGACCTGACCGGCACCCAGCCGGCCGAACGGCGCCTGATCTCGCCCGCCGATGCGCTGCCCGCGCTCAAGGCCGGAGAGATCGACGCCTTCTTCTATGTCGCCGGCGCCCCCACTGCCCTGTTCGCCGAGGGCGAAATCGACGGAGAACGGTTCCAACTGGTGCCGATCGCGGACCAGACGCTCGGCAGCGTTTACGACACGGCGACCATTCCCGCGAACACCTATCCGTTCCAGCCCGAGGCGGTGGAAGGAATCGCCGTCAAGGCGCTGCTGATGACCTTTGAATATGATCCCCGGGGCAACGGCTACCAGCAGCAAAGCTGCAAGGCGGTGTCCGACCTGTCCCACCTGATGCTGACCCGGCTGCCGCAGCTGCAGGAAAGCGGCCATCCCAAGTGGCGGAACGTCGACCTGCAGGACATCCCCCCCGGCTGGGACATCGGCAACTGCGTCAATCAGGGGCTGCAGCAGGGCTACCAGCTTCAATGCGCCGCCCCGCTTGCCAGCGCAAGCGCAGCGCCCGCAGAAGAGCCCGAGCAACCCGCGGAAAGCGACGCGAACCGGGCCTACCGCGAATATATCTGCGCCACGCTGGGGTGCTGATCCGGGGTTCGTGCCGATCCCGAAGGCCGGCTATTCTTCCGCGGGGATCATGCGGACCAGGGCGGAAGGGACGCTTTCCGAACCATCCGCCCCGAGTGCGGTGACGCGCCATGCGCTGACCGGAAAAGGCAGGATCAGCCCCGGGACCGTTGTTTCCTGAACGGGCAGAGGCTGATCCACCGGGCCGAAGATCTCGACCCGGAAGCGGACGGGCGCGGCGCCTTCGGGCAGGCGCCAGATCATCTCGCTGCCGCCGTTGCCTGGCCGGGCCTGAAAGACGGGGACCGGCGGTGCCGGGATGCCCGGCGCATCGGCGGTCGCCAGGGCCTGTAATCGTTGTTGCGCCCTTGGCAGATCGGCGGCCGCGGCATACCACAGCCGCGCCATGTCCGGGTTCGGTGCGACTCCGCTGCCGGTTTCATGAAGCTGTCCGAGGTAATAGGCCGCGCGGGCGCTTCCGCGAAGGGCCGCGCGGGCATAGGAGATGGCCGCCCGGCCGGGATCGCGGCTTTCGAGGTCCAGCGCCTGTGTCATCAGGGCCGGAATGGCCAGTTCCGGTGTGATGGCGACCGGATGGGGAACCGAAAAGGCCGGCTGCAGGGCAAAGGGTGCGGGCTGCCCCGCTGCGGCTGCCGCCTGTTCCATGGCGGCACCGGCCGCGGGCGGGGCCGGGCGCATGGCAGCCGGCGCGGGCGCTTGCCCCCATTGAAGCCAGACCAATGCCGCGCCGCTGGCGATAACCGCCGCTGCCCCCAGCCACGAGCCTTGACGCCTGCCGGGTTCGCGGAAGGGGGAAAACAGGGCCGGATCGACCGCAGGATAAAGGGCAGGGGCCGGCGCAGGATCGTGACGGGGCAGGGCGCGCAGGGCATCGGGTCGTCGCGGCGGTGGCTCTCGCAACGCACCGCCTTCGGAGAGCGCCTGCCGGGTCTTTGGCAAGTCGGGCCGCGTGGCCGATGCCGGAAAAGGATCAGGCATCAGGGCCGGCGGCGCGGCATGGTCCGTAGTGCCCGCGCTGTCCGATGCCGGGGGGTGCGGCGCTATGGTTGCAAGCTGGCCCTCGGGGGTGCCGGCAAGGGGAACATCGGGGGCTTGGCGCGATCCCGTCGCCGCCTGCTCGGCCAGACGGCTCAGCACGCCGGTGGTGCTTGCCTCGTCCAGCACTGCGCCCGCCCATGCGCCGTCGATCCGGGACAACCCTGCCGATGCGGCGGTTCTCAGGCAATGATCGGCCATGACGTTGATCAGCCGGGGCAGGCCCAGCCCGAAGAAATGCAGCACCTGCATCGCGCCGGCGTTGAAGATCGGCGCGGTCGCGCCCGATTGCGCCAGCCGGTGCGCGACATAGCCGGCGGTGTCGCCCTCGCCCAAGGGGGTCAGGACCGCATGGACGCCCCGCGCGAAGCGCAGCCTCGGCGCGACTAGTCGGCCCCGCAATTCCGGGCGGCCGGCGAGCAGCAGCGTCAGGCCGCCCTCCGCCGCCAGCGATGCGAGGGCTGCGATGCCCTCGACCTCCAGCGTCTGCGCGTCGTCCACCATCAGCAGGGTGGAATGGCCCTTTGCCCGGTTCGCCTCGGCAAAGCGGCGGACCTGATCCGAAAGGTTGGGACCGTCGCTTTGTTCAGGCAGGCCGAAGGCATCGCGCACCTGACCGAAAAGGCTGCCGGGCCGGGGCTGCAGAGCCGAGACAAGCCCGGTGATCCATCCCTTGCCGTGGCGCCGATCAGCCAGCAGCTTCAGCAGCGCCGTCTTGCCCGTCCCGGCAACGCCCGTCAGCGACAGAACGGGTGCGCCTGCGACGACCCCCTCCCCGATCCAGTCGAGCACGGGTTGGTGAGGCTGCGACGCGTGGAACAGGGACGGGTCAGGCGCGTTGTCGAAAGGCGCCCGGCGGAGACCGAAATGATCGAGACAGGCCAAGGACATGACGCGCAGGATGTTGCCCGCTTGGCCGCAGGCGCGCAAGGGAGGCGGCCTTGCATGCCGGATTGCCAACTGCAGTAGGGCAGGCCCCCCCGGCCACCCCGGACCCGACGACGCTGGTGGTGGCCGGTGAGCCGCAGCCCTTGTCCTGCCCGACGCCCCTTTGCTGCCCGTGCTTGCAGCATCTCGGCTTGGCTGCCGGCACTGAACCTGCAGCGGGTCCGATCAGGCAAAAGCGCTTCCGGCTGGTGAAGCCCGCCGCGCATGATGCCGGTTTGCAGGCAAGCCGCCGGCCGGGCGCCGAAGGGGCGGCATACCTCCTCCCTGTTGCCGGTCGAGGCGAAGATTCACCCCTCGGAAAGGGCAGCCGGTTCGCCCTCGTCGATGTCGGCACCGGCCTCCATCCCGGCGCCGAGCATCCGTTCGGCCTCTGCAAGACGGGCCGCGTCACCGGTGCCGGCGCCGAAGCGGGCCGCGACATCAGGGGCATAGCGCAGCAGGTCCGACCGCAGCCGCAAGAGCGACAGGTCCTTGGTCTTGGCTTCAAGCATCACGTCGAATTCCAGCCCTGCCGCGTCGCGCATGAAGGTCGCGAACTCGAAGGGATTGGTGAAATCCGCGTGCCCGGTCCAGACCGGCGGCAGCAGCACCGTCTTGACGCGGGACGTGGCTTTGACCACCCCCTTCGTCAGCGCGCCTTCGGGCGGGCCGGCAGTTCTGGCTGCCTCGCGTTCCTTGTCCGTGACCTTGCGCTTGATCTCGCGCATCTCGGTCCGAGGCGAGGAAAAGTGGATCTTCGGCCGCACGCCTTCGGGCCACGAGCCGATGAACCGTTCCAGCGCGGTCCGCAGCGCCAGCCCTTCGGGATTCAGGCACCAGTGATGCTGGTAGTCGAAGATCAGCGGCACCCCGCAACGGTCGTGGATCCACAGGACATCGGCGGCGGAAAAGCGGATGTCGTCATTTTCCAGCACAAGGCGGCGGCGGACATGGCCGGGGCATTGGTTATAGCCCTCGATCCAGCGGGCGCGGCTTTCCTCGCGGTTGTCGTAAACGCCGCCGACATGGGTCACCAGCACCGCTTCCGGTCCCATGCCCATCCGGTCCAGCATCTCGGCCTGCGAGGACAGGTCCCAGATGCTTTTCGCCGTCAGCGCCGGGTCGGGGCTGTTCAGCAGCACGAACTGCGAGGGGTGAAAGGACAGCCGGATGTCCAGTTCGCGCGCCTTGCGCCCCATCGCCGCAAGCTCTGCGTCGCTTTCGGCCACCATGTCGTGGAACTGCGGCATGTCCGGGTGCGTCGCATAGGGCGCGAGGTCCGAGGACATGCGATACATCTCGATCCCCGTCCGGGCCAGGTAGTCGAGGATCGCGTCCACGTATTCCAGCGAGGTCTTGAGGTGCGGGTTCTGCCGCCAGCGCCGGGTATCGTTGCTTTTCAGGCCGGGCCGTCCCATCACCTTGACGGGAAAGCCCATCCGCAGGGGTCGTTCATGCATCGGGCACCTGTTCCTCGGGAAAGCCGATCCGGGCGGCGAAGTCGTTCCAGTCGGCCGGGCGCAGGGCGCCGCCGGTGGCCTGGACATGGCCGCTGCCGTATTCCGTGCCCGCGCCGGGCGGCCGGTGGTCGGCCAGAAAGCGGATGAGGTCCGTCCCGGTCGCGGTGCGCGCGGCGAAATGGACCCAGCCCGGCCGGTAGCCGGTGTTCGTGGCCAGCACGATCTTGTTCTTCAGCCGCCCGCGCCAGGCCTGCGCGACCAGCGGATGGACCTGGCAGGGCGAGGCAAAGCGGATCAGCGCGATGTCGCCGCGGACCTTCGGCGCTGTCCGCCTGGCGCGGTCGAGTTCCGCCGCGACTTCGGCGCGGGCTTCGCGCAGAAGGGCGGTTTCGGGGTGGTCGCCCTTCACAAGTTCCTTGGGTCCGTCGCATTTCAGCAGAAGCTCAAGCGCCGGGCCTGCGTCGGCCGCTGCGGTCCGGCGCGGGGCGTTGACCAGCGCCACCGCTTCCCGCAGCGCCGTCTTGCCGTATCGCGCCTGCGCCTCGGCAAGCTCGGGGAAATCGCCCGTTGCCATGTCGCCGATCAGCCCCAGGGCGGCCAGCCACGAAAGTCCCTCCGCCTGGCCCAGCCCTTCGGCGCACCAGAAGGCCAGCAGCGCCGAGGTCGGCTCGGGCACCCAGCCGTTCCCCGAGATCACGACCGCCCCGCCGGGCGTGCCCGAGGGGACGTGGTGATCGACCAGCACCGTGGGCACCCCCGGCAGGATGTCGCCCTCGCGGATGCCGAGATCGGTGGCGATCAATCCGCCGGGCTGGCGGGCCTGCAGTTCCCGGCCCATGGCGAGCGACCAGGGGTTTTCGCCCTTGCCTGTGATGCGGATCTCTGCGGGCCGGCCGGCGCGGTCCAGCGCGCGGGCTAGGATCGCCGTCGCCGCCAGCCCGTCCGCGTCGAAATGGCCGAGGATCAGCGCCGGCCGGTCCGGGTCGAAGCCGTCGAGCGCCGCCCGGAAGGCCGGGCCGACGTCTGAAGGATTCTGGGGGCGGCAGCGGGGCATGACCCTCAACGGCGCAGGCCGCGGCTGGTTTCATGGCGCAAAGGCGCGCGATCCCGGTTGCGGCCTGCCGCCCGCCGCAGGGCCGGGTCATCTTTTCCGCCGGATTCCGTGTTCGATGCTGAGAAGGTGGCGTTCCATCGCCGCGGCGGCGCCGGTGCTGTCATTGGCGGCGATGCGGTCTGCCAGGGCCGCATGCTGACGGCCGAGGTCGCGGATGCGGGCGGCGTCCAGCCGGTCGCCCCGCCAGGCGGCCCAGTCGGATTGCTCGCGGATGCTGCGGATCTGGTCGTAGACGCGCAGGAACAGCGGGTTGCGCGCCAGTTCGGCAATGCGGAAGTGGAAGATCGCGTCGGCGATCTCGTAGCCCTCGGGCGTCCGCGCGGTCAGCGTGTTGGCCATCAGGTCGCGCAGGGCGCGGGCGTCCTCGGGGGTGGCGCGCTCGGCGGCAAGGGCGGCCAGCGCGGGCTCCACCTCCATCCGCACCTCCATCACGTCGGCGGGGGTGACGCTGCGGACCAGCGCCCCGAGGCCGCCGGGCACCGGGGGCGGCAGGGTGAAGGTGCCCTGCCCGTGGCGGCGGAACAGCAACCCGTCGCCTTCCAGCACCGCCAGCGCCCGCCGCAGCCGGGTGCGGCCGACGCCGAAGCGAGCGGCCAGTTCGCGTTCGGGCGGCAGGCGGCCGCCCTCGTCGGCGATGCGGGGCAGTTCGGCCCGCAGTCTGTCCTCGAGCGAGAGGGTTTCTGCCTCAGGCGCCGGCAAGGTCGATCCACATCCTGATCGAGGTCAGCAGCAGGAAGATCCCGAAGGCCATCCGCAGCTTGCGCCGGTCGATGCTGTGGGCCAGCCGCACGCCATAGCCCGCCATCCAGGTGGACAGCGGGATGATGACGGCGGCCAGATACAGGTTCACGTAGCCCAAGGACAGCGGCGGCAGCCCGTCCTGCCCCAGCCCGGTCAGCGCGTAGATGATGGCGCCGGGCAGGCCGATGACGAAGCCGATGGCGGCCGAGGTGCCGACCGCGCGGCGGATGTCATAGCCCAAGAAATTCAGCAGTGGCACGCAGACGGTCCCGCCCCCGATCCCCATCATGGCCGAGACCGCGCCCGCGAAGACGCCGAAGCCCGCCCAGGCGGCAGCGGGGAAGCTGCGCGGCTCGACGTCCTGCGAGGGCTTGCGCAGGATCATGTCACCGGCCACGAACAGCGCGATGGTGGCGAAGACCGCGACCAGCACCCAGCCCGAGACATAGCCGCCGACGACCGAGCCCAGCACCACGCCCAGGACGATCCACGGCACCCAGCGCCGCAGCAGCGCGGTGTCGATGGCCCCGCGCCTGTGATGCCCGATCCCCGAGGAGAGCGAGGTGAAGACGATGGTGGAGAGCGACGTGCCCACCGCCACCTGCATCGTCAGCGCCGGGTCCATCCCGGTCAGCGACAGCGCGAAATACAGCGCCGGGACGATCACAATTCCGCCCCCCACGCCCAGGAGCCCGGCGATGATGCCGCCAAAGGCCCCTGCGGCGAGGGCGATCAGGGTCAACTGGACCAGCGCCTCGGTCGTCATGCCCAGCATCGCGTCCTCCGCCGGGCCGTTCCGGTTGCCTGCGTCATGTCAGCGCCCCACCGCATAGGCCTGCATCAGCCGCGGCGTCGCGGCGGCGCGCAGGAGGCCGTCCGGCTCGCGCAGGGCCGCGGTCAGCCGGCCCACGGCCCAGGGTTCCGTGACCTCGATGATGTGGCCCCGCCCGCGCAGGTCCGCGATCACCGCCTCGCCGAAGGCCGGCTCCATCAGCATCCGCGCGGGTTCGGCCTTCCTCGGGTAGAACGAGCCCTGGAAATGCAGCGAATGGAACAGCGGCCGGTCCATGTTGGCCTGCAGGTTGCCGCCGTGATGGACGAAGCGCAAAAACCAGATCAACTGCCACTGGTCCTGCTGGTCGCCCCCCGGCGTGCCGAAGGCCAGCCAGCGGTCGCCGTTCCGCGCCATGGACGGCGTCAAGGTCGTCCTTGGCCGCGAGCCGGGGCGCAGGCCCGAGGGCACGCCTTCCTCAAGCCAGAACATCTGCGCACGGCTGTTCAGCGGGAAGCCAAGGCCGGGGATGACCGGAGAGCTTTGCAGCCACCCGCCCGAGGGCGTGGCCGAGACCATGTTGCCCCAGCGGTCGATCACGTCCAGGTGCACGGTGTCGCCGCGCTTCTCGGTCAGATGCGCCATGGTCGGCTCGACGCTGACGGCGCGGCCCACGCCGAAGTCGCGGAAGGCGCGGGCGATGGCGGCCTCGGCCAGATGCTCGTGGCCCGGCACCCGTCCGGGGCGCTGCTCGGTCGAGGCCTGTGCGCCGATCAGCTTGCGGCGTTCGGCGGCGTAATCCTCGGACAGCAGCACGTCCATCGGGATGTCCGAGAAGTCGGGGTCGCCGTAATAGGCCTCGCGGTCGGCATAGGCGAGCTTCATCGCCTCGGTGACGGTATGCACGAACTCGGCGCCGACCGGGTCCATCGCGGCGATGTCGATGCCGCGCAGGATCGCCAAGGCCTGCAGCAGCACCGGCCCCTGACCCCATGGCCCGGTCTTGTAGACGGTCCAGCCGTGGTAATCGAGCGACAGCGGTTCCTCGGTTCGCGCCCGCCAGCCCGACAGGTCCTCGCGCGCCAGCAGGGCGCGGTGACGCTGGCCGGTCACGTCAGCGACCTCGGCGGTGTCCACGAAACCGGCGATGGCCTCGGCCACGAAGCCGTCCGACCAGATGGCGCGGGCGGCCTCGATCTGGCCCAGGCGGTCGTCGGATGCGGCCTCAGCCTCGTCCACGATGCGCTGCCAGGTGGCGGCAAGGTCAGGGTTGCGGAAGATGCCGCCCGGTTCGGGCGCCTCGCCGCCGGGCATGAAGACGGCGGCGGAACTGGGCCATTCGTCACGCAAAAAGGCGTCGATGCCCTTGATGGTGTTGGCGACGCGCGGCAGCACCGGATGGCCCTCGCCGGCGTAGAATATCGCGGGCTCCATCACCTCGCGCAGGGTCAGGCTGCCGCCCTCGGCCAGCAACTTCATCCAGCCGTCGAAGGCGCCCGGCACGACGGTCGCCAGCAGCCCCGACCCGGGGATCAGCGTCAGGCCAAGTTCGCGCATCGCCGCGATGGTCGCGGCTTTGGGCGCGGGCCCCTGGGCGCAGATCACCTGCGGCTCACCGTCAGCCTTGCGCCAGATCACCGGCAGGTCGCCCGCCGGGCCGTTCAGATGCGGCTCGACCACCTGCAGCACCAGCCCCGTCGCCACCGCCGCGTCGATGGCGTTGCCGCCGCGTTCCAAGACGCCCATGCCCGCGGCCGAGGCGATCCAGTGGGTCGAGGCCACGGTGCCGAAGGTGCCCCGGATCTCGGGCCGGGTGGTGAAGTCGCTCATTGTCAGTCCCTTTGGTTCTTTGTCATTCGCGGGGGTCGAGCGCGTCGCGCAACCCGTCGCCCAGAAGGTTGAAGCCCAGCACGACCAGGAAGATCGCGAGGCCCGGCCACAGCGCCAGCCACGGCGCCTGCGCCATGAAGTTCTTGGCCGTGTTCAGCATCGACCCCCACGACGGCGCGGGCGGCTGCTGGCCGAGGCCAAGGAAGGACAGCGAGGCTTCCGCGATGATCGCGGCGGCGACCGTCAGCGTGGCCTGAACGAGGATGGGGGGCATGGCATTGGGCAGGATATAGCGGGTCAGGATGCGGCGCGTGGACAGCCCGATGGCATGGGCGCCCTCGACGTAATCCTCGGCCCGGATGTTGATGACCTGCCCCCGCGTCAGGCGCACGAAGATCGGCATGGCTGAAATCCCGATGGCGATCATCGCATTGGTAAGGCTCGGCCCCAGGAAGGCGGCCAGCGCGATGGCGAGGATCAGGAAGGGCACCGCCAGCAGCGCCTCGGTGCAGCGCGAGATGATGGCGTCGGTCCAGCCGCCGAAATAGCCCGCCAGCACGCCCAACGGCACGCCCAGAAGGATCGCGATGCCGACCGAGACGATGCCCGCCAGCACCGAGGCCCGCGCCCCCCAGATCATGCGCGACAGGACGTCGCGGCCGATCTCGTCGGTGCCCAGCGGATGGGCGGCGCTGGGCGCCTGCCGCACGGCGGCCCAGTCCGTCGCGGCCGGGTCGGGGATCGGCAGCAGCGGCGCCAGCAGGGCGATCAGCAGGAACGCCCCCACGATGACCGCGCCCAGGATCGCGCTGCGATGGGTGCGGAACTTGCGCCAGCTTCGCCGCGCGGGGGTGTCGATGACCGGCGCGACGGTGCGCGCTTCGATGGCCTCGTTCGCCATCACGCGGCCCTCAGGCGGGGGTTCAGAAGGATATACAGCATGTCGGCCACAAGGTTCATCAGGATGAAGCCCACCGCCGTCACCATCACCACGCCCTGCACGACGGCGTAGTCACGGGTGAAGACGGCATCGACCACCAGCTTGCCGAAGCCGGGGATGGTGAAGATCTGTTCCGTCAGCACCGCGCCCGCGATCAGTTCGCCGAACAGCAGCGCGGTCAGGGTGACGATGGGGGTCAGGGCGTTGCGGAAGGCGTGGCGCATGACGACGCGGCGTTCCGGCACGCCCTTGGCACGGGCGGTGCGGACATAGTCCTGCTTCAGCACCCCCAGCATGGACGACCGCGTATGCCGCATCAGCGCGCCCGCAAGGCCCGTGCCCAGCACGAAGGCGGGCATGATCATGGTGCGCATGGACTGTACGAAGTCCTCGGTCGGCGGCACATAGCCCGAGGCGGGCAGAAGCTGCCAGCGCACCGAGACCAGCATGATCAGCAGGATGCCCAGCCAGAAGTTCGGCACCGACATGCCCGACAGCGCCACCATGTTCGCGGCATAGTCGGTCAGCGTGCCCTTGCGGACGGCCGAGACTATACCCGCAGGGATGCCGATGACCAGCGCGATCAGCATCGCCATCACGCCAAGCTGCAGTGTCACCGGCAGCTTCTGCAGGATCAGTTCCGTCACCGGCTGGCCGGTCCTGAGCGACATTCCCAAGTCGCCCTGCAGCGCCGCCGTCAGCCAGTTGAAATATTGCACCGGCAGCGGGTCGTTCAGGCCCAACTGCTCGCGAATGGCGGCCAGCGCGATGGGGTCGCGTTCTTCGCCCGCCATCGCCAGCACCGGGTCGCCCGGCAGCAGTTTCTGCAGCGCGAAGACGAAGACCGAGATCAGCAGGATCGTCGGGATGGCGGTCAGCACGCGCCGCAGGAAAAGGTTGAGCATGGGCCGAAGGCTCCGGCAATCAGGGGGGTGGACGCGGCCCGAAGGCCGCGCCCCGGATCACGGGTGCGGTCAGTCCGCGTCGGACACGTTCTGCAGGCGGATCATGCCGTCGGGATAGGGCCGGAAGCCCTCGACGCCCGCATCCACGCCATAAAGCCACGCCTGGTAGTAGAGGTAGCTCACCGGCAGGTCCTGCTGCAGGATCGCCTGCGCCGCGTCATAGCGTTCCTTGCGCTGCGCCGGGTCGGTGATGGTGCGGGCCTCGTTCAGCAGCCGGTCCACTTCCGCGTTGGAATAATGCCCGTCGTTGAAGCCCGCGCCGGTGGTGACGAACTGGTGCAGGTTGCCGTCCGGGTCGATCCGGCCCGACCAGCCCTTGGCATGGGACTGGAAGTTGCCTTCGGCCCCGTCCGAGACCAGCGTGGCGTATTCCTTGGCGACGATGCTGATGTTGAAGCCCGCTTCGGCCGCCATCGCCTGGATCATCTGGGCGATCTGCTGGTTCTCGGGGCGGTTCGCGACCTGCAGCTCGACCGTCAGGGGCGTGGTCACGCCGGCCTCGGCCAGCAGCGCCCTGGCCCGTTCCACGTCACGCTCGGGCGCGGCGAAGGCCTCGTTGTAATAAGGGCTGTCCGGCGGGAAAGGCTGGCCCGCGGGCGGGAAGGCGCCCTGGAAGACCACCTGGCTGATCGCGTTGCGGTCGATCGACAGGTTCAGCGCCTGCCGGATGCGGGCGTCCTGTCCCAGCGGGTTCTGGGCCTGCGGGCCGTTGGCGATGTTGAAGTAGATGCCCTGATAGCCCAGCCCCGTGACCTGTTCCACCCGCAGGTTGCCGTTGCCCTGCACGGCCGGGATGTCGGTCGCGGCCAACTGGTTGATCATGTCGAGGTCCCCGGACTGCAGGTTCGCCAGCCGCACGGTCGAATCCGGGATCGGCAGGTAGACCACGCTGTCCAGTCTGACCGCATCGGCATCCCAGTAGTCGGCGAAGCGTTCCAGCGTGATGCGGTCCTGCGCCACGCGGCTGACGAACCTGAATGGCCCGGCGCAGGCAGGGGCGCTGGCGAAGTCCTTGCCATCCGCGAAGGCCGCGGGCGACATCATCATCCCCGCGCGGTCGGCAAGCTGCGCCATCACGGTCGCGTCCGGCGCCGAAAGGTTCAGCCGCACCTCGGTGGGAGAGATCACCTCGACCGACTCGACGGACGCGAGTTCCGACTTGCGGACGCTGTCCTCTAGGGTCTTCGACCGCTCGATGTTGGCCTTGACGGCTTCGGCGTTGAAATCGGTGCCGTCGTGGAACTTGACGCCTTCGCGCAGGGTGAAGGTGATCGAAAGCCCGTCCTCGGCCTGCGTCCAAGCGGTGGCAAGCTGCGGGACAAGTTCCAGCTTCTCGTTCACGTCCACCAGCTTGTCGCACATGGCGGTGAAGACGATCCGCCCCACGAACAGGCGCGAGCGGTCGGGGTCCAGCGCGTCGGGGTCGTTCTCAAGCCCGATCCGCAGTTCGGCCGCCCCGGCGGCGACCGTAGTGGACAGCAGAAGCGCCGCGATCAGCGAAACTCTGGTGGTCATGTTCTTACTCCCCTGTTGTCGTTGCAGTCTCGGCCCGCGCCACGGCACGGCGGTAAAGGGCGATGCGTTCGGCGGCAGGGCCGTCCTCGTCACGCGGGGCGGGCGGCGCGAAGGGGTTTTCCGCCGCGATCTCGCGCCAGAAATGGCAGGCGACGGGATGGCCGTCGCCCGTGTCGTCCAGCAGCTCCGGCACATCGACGCGGCAGCGGTCCTGCACATAGGGGCAGCGAGTGTGAAAGCGGCAGCCGGGCGGGGGCGCGGCGGGCGAAGGGATCTCGCCGCCGATCGCCTCGGCGGGGCGGGACAGGCCCGGCACGGGTTCGGGGATCGCCGCCAGCAGCGCGCGGGTATAGGGATGGCGCGGCTGCGAGAACATCGCATCGGTGTCCCCCACCTCGACCAGCGTGCCGAGATACATCACCGCCACCCGGTTCGACATGTGCCGGATCACCGCCAGGTCATGGGCGATGACGATCAGCGTCAGTCCCAGGGCCTCGCGCAGGTCGGCCAGCAGATTCACCACCTGCGCCTGCACGGACACGTCCAGCGCGCTGACCGGCTCGTCCCCGATCACCAGCGTGGGCCGCGAGGCAAGCGCGCGGGCGATCCCGATCCGCTGGCGCTGGCCGCCGGAAAACTCGTGCGGATAGCGGCCCATGTGCTCGGGGCGCAGGCCGACCTGTTTCAGCAGTTCCGCCACCCGCTCGCGCCGCTGGGCCGCGGTCATCTGCGGGAAATGGGTTTCCAGCGGCTCGCCGATCAGGGTGCCGACGCTGGCGCGCGGGTTCAGGGACGAGAAGGGGTCCTGGAAGATGAACTGCACATCGCGGCGCAGGTCCTTCAGCGCCTTGCCCGACAGTCCCGCAATCTCGCGCCCCTCAAAGGTGACGCTGCCCGCCGTCGGTTCCAGCAGCCGTGCCAGCAGGCGCGCGAGGGTGGACTTGCCGGACCCGGATTCGCCGACGATGGCGAAGGTCTCGCCCCGGTGGATGTCCAGCGAGACGCCGTCCACCGCGCGGACCGGCGGCGGCTTGCGGAACAGCGACCCGGTGCCTTGGAAATGCCGCGTCAGGCCGCGGGCCGAAAGGATCACGTCGCTCATGCGGCGGCCCCGAAGCTTTGTTCCAGCGGCGCGAAGTGGCAGGCGGCGCGATGGCCGCCCGTGATCTCGCGCAAGGGCGGCTGTTCGGCGCATTTCGGCTGCACAAAGGGGCAGCGGGTCGAAAAGCGGCAGCCCTGCGGCATCTCGGCGGGCGAGGGCACCGTGCCCGGCACAGTGGCCAGCCGCCTGCGCGGCCCGGTCAGCGAGGGGATCGAGCCGAGAAGCCCGATGGTATAGGGATGCTGGGGATCGTTGAATATCTGCTCGACCGTGCCGGTTTCCGCGATCCGCCCCGCATACATGACGGCGACCCGGTGGGCGACCTGCGCCACGACGCCCAGGTCATGGGTGATGAACACCACCGCCATCCCCCGGTCCCGCTGCAGCCGCGAGATCAGGTCCAGGATCTGCGCCTGGATGGTCACGTCCAGCGCGGTCGTCGGTTCGTCCGCGATCAGCAGCGCCGGTTCATTCACCAGCGCCATGGCGATCATCACTCGTTGGCGCATCCCGCCGGACAGTTCGTGCGGATACTGGCGCATGCGGCGTTCGGGGGCCGAGATGCCCACCTTGCGCATGATGTCCAGCGCCCGCGTTTCGGCTTGGGCCTCGGATACGTCGCGGTGGCACAGCACGGCTTCCGCGATCTGGTCGCCGATGCGGAAGACCGGATTCAGCGAGGTCATCGGTTCCTGGAAGATCATCGCCATGCGGTCGCCGCGCATCCCCGCAAGGCTTTGCGGGCGGGACAAGTCCAGCGCCTGACCGTCGAACTCGGCCCGGCCCTCGATCTTCAGGCCCTTGGCCGAAAGCAGGCCCATGACCGCCAGCGAGGTCACGCTTTTCCCGCTGCCGGATTCGCCGACGATGGCCAGCGTCTCGCCCGGCGCGACGGCAAGATCGACGCCGGCGATGACCTCGGTTCCGGTGCCGAAATCCACGCGAAGGTCCTGCACCTTCAGCAGGGGCGCGCGGTTCGCCTGTTTCGCTTCAAGGGATGGGGGCAAACCAATATCCGAACCATGTTGAAAGTGGTTCAGTTATTCAGCCCGCCCATGAGCCTGTCAACCGTGCAGGTCGGTCATTTCATTCCGCAGTGCAGCATGACAGCCGCCCTGCCCATGCGGGCAGCAGCGTGATCAGGCCGCAGACGGCAAGGGAACCTCAGCGAGGGGACGTGGTTCGGCCCGGCTGGTCCTGCGCCACCCGCCACGGCAGGGCGCCGGGCGGCAGCCTGCGGCCCAGGCGGTCGGCGGCCATCACCAGCATCGCCACGGCGGCCAGCGCAAGGACCGACAGCGCCGCCGCCGCGGTCGAGTTGCCTTCGTATTGCAGCGAAAAGATCTGCACGCCGATGGTCTCGTTGCCCGCCGACCACAGCAGCGCCGAAAGAGTCAGTTCGTTGATGGCCGTCATGAAGATGACCAGCGCCCCGGCCGCCATCGCGGGCAGCGCCGCCGGGACCGCGATGCCCAGCATCCGGCGCAGGGGCGGGACGCCATGGATGCGCGCGGCTTCGTCCAGCGCGGGGTCCGAGGCGGAAAGCGCGGCCTCGACCGGGCGCAGCGCCAGGGGCAGGAAGCGGCCGAGATAGGCGATCAGCAATATCGCGCCGGTGCCGTAGATCGAAACGCCCAGCAGCGGCAGCGGGCGCAGATAGGCAAGGATCATCGCCAGCGCCAGCACCGTGCCCGGCACCACATGGGCGGGTTCCGCAAGCCAGCTCAGCACCCGCGCCAGCGGGTTGCGGGCGGTCAGCGACAGCCAGGCAATCGGCAGCGCGACCACGGCCGAGACGAGGCCCGCGGCCCCTGCGAGCATGAAGGAATTGGCAAAGGCCCGCCGGATCGCGGGATTGGCAAGAACCGCCTCGAAGTTCCGCAGGGTGGCGGTGCCAAGGCCGAAGGGCACGCCCAGCGCCGGCACCAGCGCCGTGGTCGCCAGCGCGACGATCGGCAGGACCGACAGCGCCACCAGCACCGCCCAGACCGCCGCCGTCAGCGGCCAGTGCCAGCGGCCCCGTTCGAAGCCGGTGAAGCTGCGCCCGGCGGGAACCGGCACTGCCGTCCAGCGCAGCACCAGTTGCCGCAGGATCAGCGCCGCCGCCGCCAGCGCCACCAGCACCAGCGCCATGGCCGCGACCGAGCCGATCACGCCGGGGCCGAAGCCGTTCAGCCGCTGGTAGATCAGCGTCGTCAGCACCGGGAACCGCCCCGGTATCCCCAGCAGCGCCGGCACGCCGAAATTGCCCACGGCGGCGGCAAAGGCCAGCACCGACCCGGCGGCGACCGAAGGCAGCGTCAAGGGCAGCACGATCCGGCGCAGGATGCGGGCGGGTCCCGCGCCGCCGATCCGCGCGGCCTCGATCAGATCCAGCGGCAGGCCCGCGAGCCTTGCGCGGACGGCGATGAAGACCAGCGGCATATGCTCGATCCCCATCAGCCAGGCCACGCCCGCGCCGGAATAAAGCGGATTGCGCGATCCGGGCGCCGGCGCCAGCCCCAGCGCGCCCAGGACGGCCGAGCCGCTGCCCATCAGCTCGATCCAGGCCAGCGCCATGATCTGCGACGGGATCAGCAGCGGCGACAGCGCAAGGAAGCCGAGCAGCGCCTGCCCCGGCAGGCGCAGCAGCCCCGTCGCCAGCGCCAGCGCCGTGCCCAGGGCCGCCGAGATCACCACCGACCCGCCGGACGAGGCCAGCGTGTTCCCCAGCGCCCGCCCGAAGGCGCGGCCCGACAGGGTTTCGCGCAGCAGCCCGAGGGGTTCGCCGGTTTCACCCGGACCCAGGGCCAGTGCGAACAGCCGGATCAGCGGCCACAGCCCGGTGACAAGGACGAAGCAGGCGACAAGGGCCACGATCCACAGACCGCGGGCCCGGCGCCTGTGCAGGCTGCGGATGTCAGCCGCCGAAAAGCTCAGCGAACTGTTCCTTGTTGGCCTGGTCGTCGGCCATCAGCGCCGCCGCATCCAGCGGCAGGATGTTCAGCGTGGCAGGGTCGGGATAGCCCTCGGGCGGGGCGACGCCGGCGATGATCGGGAAATAGCCCTGCGTGACCGACTGTTCCTGCGCGGCGCGCGACAGTTGCCAGTCCACGAAAGCCCTGGCGGCCTCGACGTTGTCGCTGTCCTTCAGGATCGCGACCGGCTGGGTGATCGAGCTGACGCCCTGATCCGGCCAGACGAAATCGACGGGCGAGCCGTCCTTCTTCGCATTCATCGCCATGTATTCGATGATGATGCCGTAGGCCTTCTCGCCGCGCGCGACGGCCTCGATCACGGTGCCGTTGCCCTGTCCGGCGACCGCGCCCGCGTCGGCCAGCGCCTCGTAATAGCCCCAGCCGAACTCGGGCTGCTGGACCATGGTGCCGACATGGATCGTCGCGGCGCCGGAATAAAGCGGGCTGGGCATGATCAGCGAGCCCGCCACGTCCGGCGCCCTGAGGTCGTCCCAGCCCTGCGGCGGCGCCTGCACCATGCCGGTGTTGTATACGATGCCGGTGGTGATCAGCTTGGTGCCGAAGAAGGTCCGGTCGGGGTCGATGACCGATTCCGGGATGCCCTCGATCGGCGCGTCGGGATGGGCCAGCAGGCGGTTGTCCTGCTTCAGTTGCGTCATCGCCACGGCGTCGGCGATCAGCAGCACGTCGGCGGGGGTGGACCCGGCGGTGAACTCGGCCTGCAGCTTGGACATGAGTTCCGTCGTGCCGGTGCGGAAGATCTCGACCTCGACGTCGGGATAGTCCTTGTTGAAGGCCTCGACGACCATCGCCATCTGGTCCTGCGGCTGCGAGGTATAGACGGTGATCGTGCCCGAGGGCGCGGCAAGGGCCGGCGCCCCAAGCGCGATCAGCCCGAGGGCGGCGAAATGCATCTTTGTCATGGACAGGTCCTGTGGCCGGTTTGCGGCGCCTCTTTAGGCGCGGGGTTTGAAGAATTCGTGACAGATCCATTGCGGCGGCGTCCAGAGCCGGATTTCGCCGTTGCCCATCCGCCGGTGCGGGGCCGTCGTCAGGGCCGCATGGATTTCGCGGTCGGTGCCGGAATGGGCGACGATCAGCACTGGCTGGCCCGGGTCGATGGCGGCAAGGGCCGCGCGGATGCGGTCGCGGAAACCGGCGGGCGATTCGCCGCCCGGCGGGGTCTGGTCGCGCCGCAGGATGGCGCGAGGCCGGCCCTCCCATTCGCCCCAGTTCCGTTCGGCAAGGCCTTCGGCCACAACCACGGGGGCGCGGGTGGTCGCGGCCATGGCCTCGGCGGTCTGGCAGGCGCGCAGCAGGGGCGAGGTGATGATGCGGGCAATCCCGCATCCCGCCAGCGCCACAGCCGCCTGCCGCGCCTGTTCATGGCCGCGCGGCGTCAGGGGCAGGTCGGTGCTGCCGCAGATCACGTCGGCGGCATTGGCCCCGGTTTCGCCGTGGCGCATGAACAGGAACTCGCCGGGGCGGATCACCATGCGATGCGCCCGTTGCCGGTCCAGCGGATGCCGGGAAAGGCGGCCGCGACCGCATGGCGGCTTTCGGGCAGCGCGAAAGCCGCAAGCGCCTGGGCGGGACGGACCTGCGCCAGCGCGGCGGAAAGCGTCGCGCGGTCGGGATGCACGTTCCAGCCCATCCGTCGGGCGCAGCCATCCGCCACCCAGCCCTCGGCGGGCGAGCCCTGCGCCAGATGCCCCGTGAAGATCACCGGCACCCCCGCTGCGATCGCGCGCGGCCCCAGTATTCGCGCCGCGCCGCTGCCGCAGTTCGGTCCCGCCGCGATCATGATGCCGTCCAGCGGACCCTGCGGATCAAGGGGAAGGCCGTGGTGCAGCAATCGTTCGAGCGCCTTTGCGCCCGAGGGGCCGAGCCAATCCCCAAACCCTTGCAGCGTCTGAGCCGTTCGGCACGTCTGGTCGCAAAATCGGACCGTCAGGCCCGCCTCAAGGCAGGCAAGCGCCAGTTCCGGCCCCCGCCCGTCGGCTGGGGCGGGCAGCAGGCAGGGGCCGCGTCCGATGACGTCCAGCAGCGCCGGGAGCTGCGCATCCAGCGTCTCGGCCCGCAGGCCATAGGAACAGTCAAGCACCGCCACTGTCGCGAGTGGCATCGGATCAGCCGGGAACAGCCGCGACGGGGCGGCGAAATCGCCGGAATACAGCATCCCCTCTGTTCCGCCGATCCGTATCCAGACCGCGCCAGGCGCATGGCCCGCGCGCCCGCTTTCCACCCGCACCCCGGCCACCATGCCGTCGCGGGGAAGGTCGCGGGCATCTTGCAGGTGCGGGTCCGGTGCCAGCGCCCGCACCGGCGCGGTGGCATGGATTGGCGGGCAGCCCAGCCGCTCGGCCATCCCCAACGCGCCGGTGTGATCGCCATGTCCGTGCGAGATCAGAACTGCATCGACCGGACCCACGCCGTCCAGATCGGGGCACCGGCCCGCGTCAGGTCCCCGGCCCAAATCCAGCAGCAACCGGCGCCCGCCGATGTCCAGCAGGAAGCAGGCCGGTCCCTTCGCGTCGAAGCCGCCCAGGGCACGAAGCTCGGACATCAGGCAGGTTCGGTGGCCGGGACGGGGGCGGGCAGGGACATGGCGTGCTCGCCCGAGTGGCGCGGCAGGACCCAGCCGCCGTGAATGGCAAGGCCGATCCGCTCGCCGGTCTCTGCCCGCCGGTCCAGCCGCAGGGACAGGTGTTCGGCCTCGGGCAGGTCGTCCAGCAGCACATCTGCCACGAAGAAGCCGTCCTCGAAGCGGGTGGCGGCGATCCGCGCCGGCAGGCCGCCCGGCGCCACCGCAAGGTCGCGGGCGTGCAGGCAGAGCCACGCCGGCCCTGGCGGCGCCTGCCCCGGCAGGGTGATCCGGTGCGGGCCGATCGCGACCTCGCACCGGCTGGCGGCGCTGGCGGTCACCGTCACCGGCAGGGTGCGGCCGTAGCCGATGAAGCGCGCGACCATCTCGCTGCGGGGACGGTCGTAAAGCTCCTGCGGGCTGCCCAGTTGTTCCAGCCGGCCGGCCTGCATCACGCCCACGAGGCTTGCGACGGCCATGGCCTCGTTCTGGTCATGGGTGACGAAGACCATGGTGCAGCCGGTCGCGGCATGGATGCGGCGGAACTCGGCCAGCATGGACTGGCGCAGGTGCGCGTCAAGGTTCGCCAGCGATTCGTCCAGCAGCAGGATGCGCGGCCGCGCGGCAAGGCTGCGAGCCAGCGCCACCCGCTGGCGCTGCCCGCCTGACAACTCGTGCGGCTTTCGCCCGTCCAGGCCCTGCAGGCCGGTGGTGGCCAGCGCCTCGCGGATGCGGGCGTCCCGTTCGGGCCGGGGCAGGCGGTTGAGGCCGAAGCCGATGTTGCCGGCGACGGTCATGTGCGGCCACAGCGCATAGGACTGGAAGACCATGCCCAGCCCCCGCGCCTCGGGTTCGACAAAGCGCCCCGGCCCGGCGGTCAGCTCCCCGCCCAGCCAGAGGCTGCCGGCATCGGGGCGTTCCAGCCCCGCGATCAGCCGCAGAAGCGTGGATTTCCCGCAACCCGAGGGCCCGAGCAGGGCGGTGAAGCTGCCTTCGGGCAGGCACGCCGACAGGCCGTCCACGGCGCGGGTGCCGCCGAAGCGGCGGGAAAGGTCCTGAAAGCGGATTTCGGTCATTCGGCCCTGATAGGCATTGATCGTGACGGTTTTCTGTCAACGGTCAGGGCCGAGGGCAAGGTTCCCCTCCGCGCCACGCTTCAGGCCCTTGCGCGGAAGCGGCAGGGGATCTCGATCCGGGGGGCGCCTTCCGGCGGGGACTCGATCAGGTCGAAGACCCTGGACAGCATGGCGCCCACGTCCTGCTGCATCATGCCCACGTTCTGCGGCAGGAAGGCCGCGAAAGGGTCCCAGTCGAAGCAGCCGAAGCGCAGCAGCGGCATGGCCGGCTGCCCGTGCAGCCAGCGGACCACGCCTTCCAGCGCGATGGTCGAGTTGACGAAAACGCCGCTGCCGTCGGGGATCCGCAGTTCGTTCATCGCGGCAAGGGTCTTGTCGGCGGAATAGCCGCGCATCAGGCAGTGTCCGGCGGGCACCCGCAGGTTTGCCTCGTCATGGGCGGCCATGAAGCCGCGCAGGCGTTCGCGCGTGTTGTTGTCCTGCGCCCGACCGCCGACGAAATAAAGCGGCGCCTGCGCCCCGGAATCCGCCCGCAGCCGCGCCAGGATTGCCCGGGTCAGGTCCAGCGCCCCGGTGAAGTTGTCGGACACCACCGAGGGCGCGCGCGTTCCCGGCAAGTCAAGGTTGATCGCCCGCAGGCCCGTGGGGCCGCAAAGCTCGGCGATCCGGTCGGGTTCGGTCGCACCGGTCACCACCAGCCATTCGGCCTGATAGGACATCATGGCGCGGGCGGCCTCGATCTCAAGCTCAGGCTCGCGCCGGGTGCAGGTGATGACGGGAAAAAGGCCGCGTTCCCGCGCCATCGTCTCGAACTGTTCGGCGATCGCGCCGAAATAGCGGTTGTCGTATTTCGGGATGATCATGCCGATGATGCGCGAGCGGTCCCGGCGCAGCAGACTGGCCTGCAGGTTGACGGCATAGCCCTGTTCGGCGGCGATGCGGCTGATCCGCTCGGCCAGACGGGCGCTGATGCGGCGCTTCTTCCAGGTCCCGTTCAGGACCGAGCTGACGGCGCTGGCGCTGGTCCCCGCGATCCGCGCGATGTCGTAGATCGTGGGCCGCCTGGCGGTGGTCTCATTGTCGTCGGCCATGTCCCCGCCAGATGAGGTGAGGCAGTGAACCTGCCCTTAGAGGAATCTTGACAGGATAGCAGGGTGACGCAATTTAGCTACATCGATTGAGCAGGGATGCTGTATCGGTGGCGCACGAACATCGGCCTGCATCACGGACAGGCGGCGCCTGACATGTGGAGGAGACGGATCATGATGTCGAAACTTTCGCTTGCAGCCGCCCCGGTTGTCGCGGCGGCGCTTTTGGGCGGTGCGGCGATGGCGCAGGAAGCCGCGACGGTCGCCTTTCTGATGCCCGATCAGGCATCCACCCGCTACGAGGAACACGACTTTCCCGGCTTTCAGGCCGCGATGAAGGAACTCTGCCCCGACTGCACGGTGATCTACCAGAACGCCAACGCGGACGTGTCGCTGCAGCAGCAGCAGTTCAACTCGGTCGTCACCCAGGGCGCGAAGATCGTCGTTCTCGATCCGGTGGACTCGGCGGCCGCGGCAGGCCTTGTACAGATGGCGCAATCGCAGGGCGTGAAGATCATCGCCTATGACCGCCCGATCCCGGACGTGCCGGCCGACTACTACGTCTCCTTCGACAACAAGGGCATCGGCCAGGCCATCGCGCAGTCGCTGGTCGATCACATGAAGGCCCAGGGCGTGCCGGAGGGCGCGGGCGTGCTGCAGATCAACGGCTCGCCCACCGATGCGGCGGCGGGGCTGATCCGCGACGGGATCGACGCGGCGCTGGATGCCTCGGGCTATCAGACGCTGGCGGAATACGACACGCCCGACTGGGCGCCGCCCAGGGCACAGGAATTCACCGCAGGTCAGATCAACCGCTTTGGCGCCGACATCAAGGGGATCGTCGCCGCCAACGACGGCACCGCAGGTGGCGCCATCGCCGCGCTGAAGGCCGCGGGCGTCGATCCGCTGCCGCCCGTGACCGGCAACGACGCCACCATCGCGGCGCTGCAACTGATCATCGCGGGCGACCAGTACAACACCATCTCGAAGCCTTCGGAAATCGTGGCCGAGGCCGCCGCCAATATCGTCGCGACCTTCCTGAAGGGAGAGACGCCCGAGGCGAAGACCACGCTCTACGACACCCCGTCCGAGTTGTTCGTCCCGGCGGTGGTCACGCGCGAGAACATCAAGGCCGAGATCTTCGACAAGGGCATCCAGACCCCCGAGGAAGTCTGCACCGCCGAATATGCCGATCCCTGCCGCGAACTGGGCATCCTGCAGTAAGATGACAAAGGCGCGCGCCCCGGCGGCGCGCGTCCTTCAAGGGAAGGAACCGCAGATGGCCGAAAGCCCCCGATCCGCCGAACCGATCCTGAAGCTGCGCGGCGTGTCCAAGCAGTTCGGCGCCGTGCAGGCGCTGGCCGACATCGAACTGGACATTCACGCGGGCGAGGTCGTGGCCCTGGTCGGCGACAACGGCGCGGGCAAGTCCACGCTGGTCAAGGTGCTGGCGGGCGTCCACCAGCCGACTGCCGGCACGGTCGAGTTCATGGGAAAGCCCGTGACGCTGGACAGCCCCGGAAAGGCGCTGGAAATGGGCATCGCCACCGTCTTTCAGGACCTGTCCTTGTGCGAGAACCTGGATGTCGTCTCCAACCTGTTCCTCGGCCACGAGATTTCCCCATGGCGGCTGGACGAGGTGCAGATGGAGGTCCGCGCCTGGACCCTGCTGCGCGAGCTTGCCGCCCGCATCCCTTCGGTCCGCGAGCCTGTGGCCTCGCTGTCGGGCGGCCAGCGCCAGACCGTCGCCATTGCGCGCTCGCTTCTGCTGGACCCCAAGGTCATCATGCTGGACGAGCCGACCGCTGCACTGGGCGTGGCGCAGACCGCCGAGGTGCTGAACCTGATCGAGCGGGTCCGCGACCGCGGCCTCGGCGTCATCCTGATTTCCCACAACATGGAGGACGTGCGCGCCGTCGCCGACCGCATCGTCGTCCTGCGGCTGGGCCGCAACAACGGCATCTTCACGGCCGAGTCCTCGAATGCCGAGCTGGTCTCGGCCATCACGGGGGCCACCGAGAACGCCGTCTCGCGCCGGCAGGCGCGCAAGCTCGAAGAAACGGGGGCCTGACATGACCGAGCCACAAGCCGCGCTGGACCGATCCGACAGCCGTGTCCGCCATGACGAAGGGATCAGCGGCGCCGTCCGGGGCTTTATCGACCGGGTGCGGTCGGGCGACCTGGGGATGCTGCCGGTCATCCTCGGCCTGATCCTGATCGGCACCGTCTTCTGGTCGCTGAACCCGGTGTTTCTGGCGCCCAACAACCTCGCGAACCTCTTGTTCGACGCGGCGGCAGTGGGCTGCATCTCGCTGGGGGTCGTCTGCGTGCTGATGCTGGGCGAGATCGACCTGTCCGTGGGGTCGATGAGCGGACTGGCATCCGCCATCCTCGGCGTCATCTGGGTCAAGATGGGGCTGCCGGTGGCGCTGGCGATCCTTGTGGCGCTGGCCTCGGGCGCCTTCATGGGCTTCGTCTATGCGACGCTGTTGAACCGCTTCGGGATGCCCAGCTTCGTGTCGACCCTCTCGGGGCTGCTGGCGATGCTGGGCCTGCAGCTTTACCTGCTGGGCTCGACCGGCTCGATCAACCTTCCTTACGCCTCGCCGCTGGTGCGCTTCGGCCAGATCCACGTCATGCCCGCATGGTTCAGCTATCTGCTGGCGGTGGTGCCGGGGGCGGTGATCCTGTGGCTGGGCCTCGACCGGATGCGGCGCCGGCGGGCGGTCAACCTGTCCAACCCCGGCGGCCTGTCAGTCCTGCTGGCGCAGGCGGGCATCCTGACGGTGATCCTGCTGGGGGCCGTTTATTACCTGAACCAGGGCCGGGGCATCCCGTGGATGTTCGGGCTGTTCGTGCTGCTGGTCGTCATCATGAACTATGCCCTGACGCGCACGAAATGGGGCCGCGCCATGTTCGCGGTCGGCGGCAACCGCGAGGCCGCGCGGCGGTCGGGCATTAACGTGAACCGCATCCGAATCTCGGCCTTCATGCTGTGTTCCACTCTGGCGGCGCTGGGGGGCATCCTCGCGGCCTCGCGGCTTGCGTCGTCCAGCCAGCAGGCGGGGACGGGGGACGTGAATCTCAACGCCATCGCGGCGGCGGTGATCGGGGGGACGTCTCTGTTCGGAGGGCGCGGCTCGGCCTGGTCGGCGCTGCTGGGGATCATCGTGATCCAGTCGATCTCGAACGGGCTGACGCTGCTGAACCTCAGTTCGTCACTGCGCTATATGATCACCGGCGCGGTCCTGGCCATTGCGGTGATCGTCGATTCGCTGGCGCGGCAGTCGCGCGCGAGCCACGGCCGCGCTTGAGAAGGACATACCATGGCTGAGCAACTGTCAGGCAAGGTCGCGGCCGTTACCGGCGCCGCGTCCGGGATCGGACTGGAATGCGCCCGCACCATGCTGGCCGAAGGCGCCGAGGTCGTGCTGATCGACCGCGCCGCCGATCGGCTCGAGGCGCTGTGCCGTGAACTCGGACCCAAGGCGCATCCGCTGGTCGTGGACTTGCTGGATGGCCCGCAGGTGGACAGGATCGCCACAGGGATCGAGGAACTGGCCGGCCCCGTGGACATCTTCCACGCCAATGCCGGCGCCTATATCGGCGGCCCCGCAGCCGAGGGCGACCCGGACGCCTGGGACCGGATGCTGAACCTCAACATCAACGCGGCCTTCCGCAGCGTCCGCGCGGTCCTGCCCGGCATGATCGAGCGAAAGACCGGCGACGTGATCTTCACCTCGTCCGTCGCCGGCGTCGTGCCGGTGGTGTGGGAGCCGATCTACACCGCATCGAAATTCGCGGTGCAGGCCTTCCTGCACGCGACCCGTCGGCAAGTGGCGCCGCACGGCGTCCGCATGGGCGCGGTGCTGCCTGGGCCCGTCGTCACGGCGCTGCTGGACGACTGGCCCAAGGCCAAGATGGAGGAGGCGCTGGCCAACGGTTCACTGATGCAGCCGAAGGAGGTGGCCGACGCGGTGCTGTTCATGCTGACGCGGCCGCGGGGCGTGGTGATCCGCGACCTCGTGATCCTGCCCAACAGCGTCGATCTGTGACGAGGGACGCCATGACAAGCGACGGACCGTTCTTCCTTGGCGTCGATGTCGGCACCGGCAGCGCCCGCGCCGGGCTGTTCGACGCCACAGGCCAGATGGTCGCCAGCGCGAAACGTGACATCAGGATGTGGCGAGATGGCGCCGACATCGCCGAGCAGTCGAGCGAGGACATCTGGGCCGCCGTCTGCGCCGCGACCCGCGAGGTGGTGGCGGGGATCGACCCGGCGCAGGTCGCGGGCATCGGCTTCGACGCGACCTGCTCGCTGGTCGTCTTGGGCGAGGGCGGGCGTCCGCTGACCGTCAGCGCCTCGGGCGACGCGGCGCGCAACATCATCGTCTGGATGGACCACCGCGCCGTGGGTCAGTCCGAGCGGATCAACGCCCTGGGCCATGCGGTCCTGCGCTATGTCGGCGACGTGATCTCGCCCGAGATGGAGACGCCGAAGCTGCTGTGGCTGCGCGAGAACCTGCCCGAGAGTTACGCACAGGCATGGCAGTTCTTCGACCTCGCCGATTACCTCGGCTGGCGGGCGACGGATGACCTTGCGCGGTCCAGTTGCACCGTCACCTGCAAATGGACCTATCTCGCCCACGAGGACCGCTGGGACCCGGATTACTTCCGCAGCATCGGGCTGGAGGATCTGGCCGAGGACGGCTTTGCCCGCATCGGCCAGAGGATCGTCGCGCCGGGAACACCGCTGGGGTCGGGGCTGACCGAGGCAGCGGCGGCCGATCTGGGCCTGCGGGCGGGGATTCCGGTCGGCGCGGGGCTGATCGACGCCCATGCGGGCGGAATCGGGACCGTGGGGATGCAGGGTTCGCCCGAAAGCAACCTCGCCTATGTCTTCGGCACCTCCTCCTGCACCATGACGACGACGCGCGAGCCGGTCTTCGTCCCGGGCGTCTGGGGACCTTACTATCAGGCGATGGTCCCGGGGATGTGGCTGAACGAGGGCGGCCAGTCCGCCGCCGGCGCCGCGATCGAGCAGCTTCTCGCCTTCCACCCTGCCGCGCCTCAGGCCGCCGCCGAGGCCAATGCCGCAGGCCAGCCGCTGCCGGTCTGGCTGGCCGAACAGGCTGCCCGCAAGGCAGGCGACCTTTCCGCCGCGGTGACGCTGGCCGAGGGGCTGCATGTCGTGCCCGAGTTCCTCGGCAACCGCGCCCCCTTCGCCGACCCCCATGCCCGCGCCATCATCGCGGGACTGGGGATCGAGCGGGATCTGGACAGCCTTGTGTCGCTCTACATCGCGGGGCTTTGCGGCATCGCCTATGGGTTGCGCCAGATCATTGAAACGCAGGACAAGGCCGGTGCGTCGGTGGATCGTGTCGTCATCTCGGGCGGGGCGGGACAGCTTGACCTCGTGCGCCAGTTGCTCGCGGACGGCTCGGGCAAGCCGGTTCTGTCCAGCATGGCGCCCGAGCCGGTGCTGCTGGGCTCGGCCATCATCGGCGCGGTGGCCGCCGGTCATTTCGCGACGGTGCCCGAGGCGATGGCGGCCATGTCGCGGCCTGCGGAAGAATACCGCCCCAATGCGGAAGCCGCGACCCTGCACGATGCCCGCTACCGCAGCTTCCGCGCGCTGCAATCGGCGCTGCGCGACAGCCGCGCTGGCAGGGCATAAGGCCGGTATCCAGCATTCACGTCCGCCTTGCGGCCATCAGGCTGCACTGCGGTCGTGGTCTGGGAATCTGTCGCCTTGATGGGCGCGGACATGGCAGTGTCATTCAGATGATCTGAACCTTGCCGCAGTTTGGGTGCGGCAGGCAGCAGGCCTTCACGATCAGCCTGAAGCCGCCAACCGGGCGGATCATGCCGCCTGACGCGGACCATGCGCAAATGGGAAGTATCGCCCGCCGGGGTCAGCCGTTCTCCTGCTCCTGATCCTCGGGGTGTCCGCCGCGCTTGTTGTGGCGTTCCTGGTTCTCGCCCCGCACCGCCGGATCGCCGTCATCGCTCGCCAGAGGCGTCGGGTCGCGGGGCAGGTCGGTCTCGGTGATGCGGTCGCGCACCTCCTTCGAGGCGTTCAGGTAAGGCCGCGGATCGAAGTCCTTGTCCGCATTGCTGGTGTCCACGCGCCCTTCGATGATCTGGCGCTGCTGCTGGTGGGTCTTGTCGCCTTGCTGGGTCTTGTCGGCGCTCATCGCGGTCTCCTTTCGGTTGACGGCTATTTGTTCTCGCGTCCCCGCTGGTCTGGGTCGATGCCGCCCTGGGGCGTGGTGTCGTTCATCACGTCGCCCTCGAAGGTGTTCTCGCCCTCAAGATCGCGGTCCGCGCCGGTGGCGCCCTTGGAACTGCCGATGCCCGGATCGCGCTTGAGGTCAGCGTCAGAGGGCTCGGTGGTCTTGGGATACTTGTTGCTGCTCATCTGCTGGTCTCCCTTATTGGGCGGTGCCACGGTCCGTAGGCTGCTCGCCCCCCTCGGGACGCTCGTCCGCGAGCTTCTCGCGGTCGATGTCATCGGGGTCCTGCGCGCCCACATGCTCGTGCCCCTGCTCGTTCTTGACGTGGCGGGAATCGAGCCCGCGCTGCTCGGAATGGCGCGAGGTGTCGCGGTTCGACAGCACCTCGGTCGGCAGCGGGGTATCCGGTTCGACCGGGCTCAGGCCCCCCGAGCCGTCGCCCTTGCCCTGGTCCTGTTGGCCTGCCCCGAATTTCTTGCTGCTTGCGTTTGCCATCGGCTTTTCCTTTCCGTTGGGCCGCATCGTCGCGGCGGTCCCTGTCTAAACGGATGGGGGCGGGCGATGTTCCCGGAAAACCCTGCAAGGCCCGCAGTGGCAACCTTCGGTATTGCAACCTAGGCGCGGTCTTCGCAGGATGGCCGGGCGAGAAAGCGGGCCTTCCGGCCCGGACTTTGACCCAGCGCAACGTCGTGCCGGGCTGAAAAGCCCAGACGTTTGCCCAAGCCAAGCCCTTGGCCGGAGCCTGCAATGCCCTTTCCTGCTGTCCTTCTGGTCCTGATTCGCGCCGTGATCCTTGCAATGGCCGGGCTGGGCTTCGCCTCGGCCGCCCAGGCGCTGACGCTGGACGAGGCGCTGGCGAAGACCCCGGCGGCCGACCTGTTCGCGGGGGCGGAGAGCTACGGCCCGCCCCAGGGCGAACCCGCCATCGTGCCGGTGATGCGCGGGGCCGAGACGCTGGGCTACGCTTATCTCGCGTCCGATTTCACCCCCTCGACCGGCTATTCGGGCAAGCCGATCCACATTCTCGTCGGCATCGACCCCGAGGGCGTGGTCCGCGGCCTCAGCATGATCGAGCATCACGAGCCGATCGTCCTGATCGGCATCCCCGAGGCGCGGGTGCTGGAAGCCATCAATGGGCTGATCGGCGCCGATCTGGGTCGCGTCGCCGCCGGAGAGGCGCGTCCGCCGCAGGTGGACATCGTCTCGGGCGCGACCGTCACCGTGCTGGTGATGGGCGACAGCGTGGTGCGGTCCGCGGTGCGGCTGATCCGTTCCGGGCGGCTGGGCGGCGTGGCCCCGGCGGAACTTGCCCCCGAGGTGCAGCGCGAGCTTGATCCCGCCGCAACCGCTGCGGCGGACTGGGAAACGCTGGTGGGCGACGGCAGCGTGCGTTCGCTGGTGATGACCGTGGGCGAGGTCAGCGCGGCCTTCGCAGAGGCCAGCGAGCCGCTGGCCGCCGGGCGGCCCGAGACGCAGAATCCCGAAGATACATTCATCCAGCTTTACGTGGCGCCGGTGTCGGTGCCCTCGATCGGGGTCAGCCTGCTGGGCCAGCAGGGATACGACCGGCTGGCCCAGCGGCTTGAGCCGGGACAGGCAGCGCTTCTGGTGGCGGGCGACGGGGCCTATTCGTGGAAGGGCTCGGGCTATGTCCGGGGCGGCGTCTTCGACCGGGTCGAGCTGCTGCAGGACGGCCAGGGCCTGCGCTTTCAGGACCGCAACCACACGCGCCTGCCTACGCTGGCGGCGCAGGGGGCGCCCCGCCTGCGCGAGATCGCGCTGTTCGTCGTCCCAGAGGGCGCCGAGTTCGACGTGACCGAGCCTTTCGAGCTGCAACTGCTGGTTCATCGCGCGACGGAAGGACGCGACACCGCCACGCTGTCCTTCAATCTCGGCTACAACCTGCCGGAAAGCTACATGCTGCCCGCGCCCGAACCGGTGCCTGCCGCCACGACCGCCGTCGCGGCCACCACGGTCGGCGAGCCGATGCCCGAGGATGACGGCCCGGCGCTGTGGAAGACGATCTGGGACATGAACCGGCTGAACGTGGCCATCGCCTCCGTGGCGCTGGGCGTGCTGACGCTGATCTTCTTCTTCCAGGACCTGCTGGTGCGCCGCCCGGTGCTGTTCACCTGGGTCCGCCGCGCCTACCTGCTGTTCACGCTGGTCTGGCTGGGCTGGCTGGTCAACGCGCAACTGTCCGTCGTGAACGTGCTGACCTTCTTCAACTCGCTGCTGTCGGGCGGCTTCTCGTGGGAATATTTCCTGACCGCGCCCTTGGTCTTCATCCTGTGGATCGCGGTGGCGGCGGGGCTGCTGTTCTGGGGCCGGGGGCCTTTCTGCGGCTGGCTGTGTCCCTTCGGCGCGCTGCAGGAACTGTCGAACACCGTCGCCCGCAAGCTGCGCGTGCCGCAGTTCACCGTGCCATGGGCGCTGCACGAACGCATGTGGCCGCTGAAATACATGATCTTCCTCGGACTGTTCGGCCTGTCGCTGTATTCCTTGGCGCGCGCCGAGGTCTATTCCGAGGTCGAACCGTTCAAGACCGCGATCATCCTGAATTTCATGCGGGAATGGTGGTTCGTCGCGTTCGCGCTGGCCTGCCTGTTGCCGGGGCTGTTCATCGAACGCTTTTATTGCCGCTACATGTGCCCCCTTGGCGCGGCGCTGGCGATCCCCGGCCGGATGCGGATGTTGGAATGGCTCAAGCGCTGGCCGGAATGCGGATCGCCCTGCCACCGCTGCGCCAAGGAATGCCCGGTGCAGGCGATCCACCCCGAAGGCAACATCAACGTCAACGAATGCATCTACTGTATGCATTGCCAGGTGCTTTACCACGACGACACACGCTGCCCGCACATGATGACCGTCAAGGCGCGGCGCGAAAAGATCGCCCGCAGCGGCGGCCCGAAGATGCCCGACCTCGGGGGCGCCCAGCCCGCGCTGAAGCCCGCAACCGGCGCCATCGGCGGCACCCCCGTCGCGACAGTCACCACCCCCGGTCCTGCCGGCAAGGAGCCTCCGGCCTTCCGGGCGCAGAAACGCTTGGCCGAGCAGGCTGCGGCATCCACCACGTCAAACCCTCAAGGAGCTTGAGATGACCGAAGAAACCAGAACGGGTCTGAACCGCCGCCAGCTGCTGGGCAGCACCATGGCCTTGGCTGCAGGCGCCGGCACCGTAGCCCCCCGCGCCATGCTGGGCGCAGGCGCGGCGCTGGTCGCGGGCGGCGTCGCCACTCAGGCGGCCGCGCAGGGCGCGACCGGCAACCAGCCCTATCATGTCGGGCCGGGCGAGCTTGACGAATACTACGTCTTCCTGTCCGGCGGCCATTCGGGCGAGATCCGCGTCGTCGGCGCCCCCTCGATGCGCGAACTGATCCGCATCCCGGTCTTCAACCGCGAAAGCGCGACGGGCTGGGGCCAGACCAACGAATCGCTGAAGGTCCTGACCGAAGGCATGACGCCCCAGACGCGCGAGTTCCTCGCCGACAAGGGCGGCATCTTCATGAACGGCGACGCCCACCATCCGCACCCGTCCTTCACCGACGGGACCTATGACGGGCGCTATGTCTTCATCAACGACAAGGCCAACACCCGCGTCGCCCGCATCCGTCTGGATGTGATGAAGACCGACAAGATCATCGAGATCCCGAACCAGCACACCGTCCACGGGCTGCGCGTGCAGAAATACCCGCGCACCGGCTATGTCTTCGCCAATGGCGAGGATGGCGTTCCGCTGCCGAACGACGGCACCGCGCTGGACGATCCGTCGCAGTATCACTCGATCTTCTCGGCCATTGACGGCGACACGATGGAAGTCGCCTGGCAGATCATCGTGGACGGCAACCTCGACAACGTGGACGCCGACTACCAGGGCAAATATGCCTTCGCGACCTGCTACAACTCGGAAAAGGGCGTCACCCTGCCCGAGATGATGGAAACCGATCAGGACTGGCTGACCGTATTCAATCTCGGCGCGATCGAGGCCGCGGTGGCGGCGGGCGAGGGCCAGGTGCTGAACGGCGTGCGCGTGCTGGACGGGCGGGGCGAGAACAACAAGCTGACCCGCTACATCCCCGTGGCGAACGGCCCGCACGGCATCAACACCGCGCCGGACGGCATCCACATCGTGGCGAACGGCAAGCTCGCGCCGACCGTCACGGTGTTCGACGTGCGCCGCTTTGACGACCTGTTCGCCGGCACTATCCAGCCGCGCGACACTGTGGTGGCGGAACCGGAACTGGGCCTCGGCCCGCTGCACACCGCCTATGACGGGCGCGGCAACGCCTATACGACACTGTTCATCGACAGCCAGATCTGCAAGTGGAACATCGAGGACGCGATCCGGGCGTATAACGGCGAGCAGGTGGACCCCATCCGGCAGAAGCTGGACGTCCACTACCAGCCGGGCCACAACCACACCTCGATGGGCCAGACCAAGGAAGCAGATGGCAAGTGGCTGATCTCGCTGAACAAGTTCTCGAAGGACCGCTTCCTGAACGTGGGTCCGCTGAAGCCGGAATGCGACCAGCTGATCGACATCTCGGGCGACGAGATGGTGATCGTTCACGACAACCCGACCTTCGCCGAACCCCATGACGCGACGATCGTCCATGCGTCGAAGATCAACCCCGTCCACCTGTGGGACCGTGCCGACCCGTTCTTCGCCGACGCGGTGAAGCAGGCCGAGGCCGACGGCATCGACCTGACCTCGGACAGCGAGGTGATCCGCGACGCCGCCGACCCGACCAAGGTGCGCGTCTACATGACCTCGACCGCGCCGACCTTCGGGCTGGACAGCTTCACCGTCCAGCAGGGCGACGAGGTGACGGTCTTCGTCACCAACGTCGATGACGTCGAGGACCTGACCCACGGCTTCTCGATCATCAACTACGGCATCAACATGGAAGTTGCGCCCCAGGCCACGGCTTCGGTGACGTTCAAGGCCGACCGGCCCGGCGTCTACTGGTATTACTGCTCGTGGTTCTGCCATGCGATGCACATGGAGATGAAGGGCCGCATGCTGGTGGAGCCGCGGGCGGCATGACCATCCTGCGTTCCCTCCTGGCGCTTGGCGTCGCGGCCCTTTCGGCCGCGCCGCTTTCCGCCGCCATCTGGAAACCTGCGTCGGATGCCGAACTGGCCGCCGCGCTTGCGGGCGCCGAGGCAGGGGACGAGATCATCCTGAAGGCGGGCCGGTGGACCGGCCCCCTTCTCATCGACAAGCCGCTGGCGCTGCGGGGCGAACCGGGCGCAGTGGTGGACGGGCAGGGTCAGGGCCATGCGATCGAGGTCACGGCCGAGGACGTCACCGTCAGCGGCCTGACCATCACCCGGTCGGGCGACGACATGAACGAGATGGACTCGGGCGTGTTCCTGGCCCGCTCCTCGCGCCGCGCGCTGGTCGAGGGCAACCGGCTGGAAGACAACCTGCACGGCGTCCGCATCCACGGCTCGCGCGATTCCATCGTGCGCGGCAACACCATCGTGGGGCGCAGCGGACGGCAGCAGGAACTGGGGAACGGCGTGACCGTCTGGAACGCGCCGGGCGCGGTGGTCGAGCGCAACCACATCACCCGTGGCCGCGACGGCATCTTCTCGAACGCCTCGAAGCAGAACGTCTTCCGCGACAATTACTTCGAGGGCGTGCGCTTTGCCGTCCACTACATGTTCACCAACAACAGCGAGATCAGCGGCAACGTTTCGGTCAACAACGGCATGGGCTACGCCATCATGTTCTCGGACCGGCTGAAGGTCCTGAACAACAGTTCCGAAAACGACCGCGACTACGGCTTCCTGTTCAACACCGCCAACCGTTCGCAACTGACCGGCAACACGGTCAAGGGCTTTCCCGCCGACCCCACGCGCTGGCGCGACCTGGGCCTGACCCGCGACGCGGACGTGCCCGAGCCCGAGGATCTTCAGGGCAGCGAGTTCATCGCGCCCACGAAATGCGTCTTCATCTACAACGCCAACCAGAACGTCTTCACCGGCAACCGCTTCGAGGGCTGCGGCACCGGCATCCACTTCACCGCCGGGGCCGAGGGCAACCGGATGTCCCGCAACGACTTCGTGGATAACCGGGTGCAGGTGAAATACGTGGGCAGCCGGAACCTCGAATGGTCCGAGGGCGGGATCGGCAACTACTGGTCCGACAATTCGGGCTTCGACCTGAACGGGGACGGGCTGGCGGATTCAGTCTATCGGCCGAACGACATGGTGGACAAGGTGATGTGGACGGCCCCACAGGCACGGATGCTGATGACCAGCCCCGCCGTGCAGATCATCCGCTTTGCCCAGAGCCGCTTTCCCGCCGTGCTGCCGGGCGGTGTCACCGACAGCAACCCCCTGATGTTCCCGAATTCCGAAAGGCCGCTGCCATGAGCGATGCGACGGTGATCCTCGACGGCGTCCGCAAGTCCTATGGCGGGCGCGAGGTGGTCCATGACCTGACCTACCGGCTGTCGCCGGGCGAGGTCGTGGCGCTCGTCGGCCATAACGGCGCGGGCAAGACCACGCAGATCAAGATGATGCTGGGACTGGTGCGCCCCGATGGCGGGCTGCTGCAGGTGCTGGGCGCCGATCCCGCGCATGGCCGTCATGCCCGCAGCGCGCTGGGCTACCTGCCCGAAAGCGTCCAGTTCCACCCCAGCTTCACCGCGCGCGAGACGCTGGGCTTCTACGCCCGCCTCAAGGGCCTGCCCGCGCGCGGCCATGACGCGCTGTTCGCCCGCGTGGGTCTGGCCGATGCTGCCAACCGCCCGGTGCGCGGCTATTCCAAGGGGATGCGGCAGCGGCTGGGATTGGCGCAGGCGATCCTCGGCCACCCGCGGCTGCTGCTGCTGGACGAGCCGACCTCGGGCCTCGACCCCGCGCTGCGGCGCGAGCTTTACGGGATCGTGGCCGACCTCGCCCGCGAAGGGACGACGGTGCTTCTATCCTCGCACGCGCTGACGGAACTGGAAGATCAGGCCGCCCGCGTTCTGGTGATGAACCGGGGCCATCTGATCGCCGACGGCACCATGGAGGAACTGCGCCGGCTGGCCGGGCTGCCTTCTCTCCTGCGCTTCCGGGCCGAGGGGGCGCCTGCAGGCGCGGCCCGCATCGGCGACCAGTGGCAGGTCGAACTGTCCGAGGCCGAGAAACCCGCCGCCCTGCGCGCCGCGCTGGACGCGGGCGCCCGCGACATCACGCTGGAAGACCCCAGCCTTGACGACATCTACGCGCATTTCCTGCGCCGGGAGGCCGCATGACCACCGAGACCACATCCATCGCCATGCCCACCGCGACCCGCCCCGCCATGCCCTCGTCCCCCGTCCTGACCATCGCCCGCCGCGAATTGGCTGAGGGGATGCGGAACCGCTGGGTCGTTTCCACCACCGTCCTGCTGGCGGCGCTGGCGTCGGCCATCGCGGCGCTGGGATCGGCGCCCACGGGATCGACCTCGACCGGGGCGCTGGATGTCGTGGTGGTGGGGCTGGCGAGCCTGACCATCTTCCTCGTGCCCCTGATCGCGCTGCTGATCTCGCACAACGCCATCACGCGCGAGGCCGAGGGCGGCACGCTGCTGCTGCTGCTCAGCCATCCGCTGTCGCGCTGGCAGGTGATCGCGGGCAAGTTCCTGGGCCAGCTCGGCATCATGGGTTTCGCCACCATCATCGGCTTCAGCTTCGCCGCCGCTTTCGTCGTCTGGCAGCATGGGGCGGAAGGCTGGCAGGCTTTCGCCAGCATGACGGGGGCCTCGATCCTGCTGGGGGCGGTGTTCCTGTCGCTGGGGCTGCTGGCCTCGGCCTCGGTGCAGGAAAGTTCCACCGCCGCCGGGATCTCCATCGGCTTGTGGCTGCTGTTCGTGGCGATCTACGACATGGCGCTGCTGGCGATCCTTGTCGCGCAGGGCGGCCATGCCATCCCCGGCTGGATCATGGATCTGGCGTTGGTGATGAACCCGACCGACGCCTACCGGCTGCTGACGCTGGGCGAGGGCTCGTCCGCGATGCTGTCGGGCATGGGCGGGGTCTTCGACAACTCGGCCCTCACACCGGGCGTCCTGATCGGCGCACTGGTGCTGTGGTGCGCGGCCCCGCTGGCCCTCGCCATGGCCGTCTTTTCGCGAAGGAACCTGTGATGAAACCGATCCTGCTTGCCGCGCTTCTGGCCTTGTCGCTGGCCGGCTGCCGCGAGGAGACAGTGGCCTCGGCCCCGCCGGCCACGCTGACGGCCGAGGCCATCGGCCGCTATTGCGGGATGAACCTGATCGAGCATGACGGACCCAAGGGGCAGGTGGTGCTGACTGAGGGGCATGACCCCTTCTGGTTCTCGTCGGCCCGCGACACGCTGGCCTTCACCATGATGCCCGACGAACCCAAGGATTATGCCGCCGTCTATGTCTCGGACATGGCCCGCGCGGACAACTGGGACGATCCGGGCGCGGACAACTGGGTCGAGGCGCGGCAAGCCTTCTATGTCCATGGCTCGAACGCGCGGGGCGGCATGGGCGGGTCCGAGATCGTGCCCTTTTCCACCCGCGAGGCCGCCGACAGCTTTGCCGCCGAAAAGGGCGGCACGGTTCTGGCCTTCGCAGACCTGACGCCCGAGCAGGTGCTGGGCGGCGGCGACGAGATGGCGGTGGACCCCGAGGATCACGAACATGCCATGCATTGACCGCCGCCGCTTCATCACCATCGCCGCCGCGATGGGGGCGGCGCTGGCTGCGGGGCCGGGCCATGCCGCGCCGCAGCCGGTCACTTGGCGCGGTCAGGCGATGGGGGCGGAAGCCACGCTGATCCTGAACCATCCCGATCCCGAACAGGCGGGGGCGATCCTGCGACGGGTCGAATCCGAATTGCGGCGGCTGGAGGGGATCTTCACGCTCTACCGTGCGGATTCGGAACTGTCGCGGCTGAACCGCACGGGCGCCCTGGCCGCGCCCAGCCCCGAACTGGTCGAGGCGCTGCTGCTGGCGCGGCAGGTCCATGCCGCGACGCAGGGCCGATTTGACCCGACCGTGCAACCGCTGTGGCGGGCCTATGCCACCGGCGCGGATGCGACCGAGGTGGCGACTGCGCGTGCCCTGATCAGCTTCGACCGCGTTCATGTCAGCGAAGACCGCATCGCCATGCCGCGCGGGACCGAACTGACGCTGAACGGGATCGCACAGGGCTTCATCTCGGACCGCATCGCCGCGATGCTGCGGGCCGAAGGCGCGCGGCACACGCTGGTCAACATGGGCGAGATCAGCGCCATCGGCGGGCGCAGCGCCCATGATCCGTGGCGCGTGGGCCTGTCGGGCGGCGGCGAGGTCGAGCTTGCCGACCGCGCCCTCGCCGTGACCGAGGCCGCGGGCTACAGCTTCGACGCTGAAGGCCGTCTGCCGCATCTGATCGACCCCGGCACGGGCGCCCCCCGCGCCGAATGGCGCCGCATCGCGGTCATCGCGCCGCAGGCGGGGCTGGCCGATGCGCTGTCCACCGGGCTGTCGCTTGCCCCCGCGCCCGCGATCCGCGGCGCGCTGGCCGGGCTGCCGGGCATTCAGGTCCGCGCGCTGGACGCGCAGGGCCGCGAAAGCCGCTTCGGCGGATAGCGGATCATGCCGGGCAGAACCCGCGGGGCGCATCAGGGAGGATGCAGATGAACCGGATCGTCACCCTGGACGTCCGCCCCCTGCTCGCCTCGGGGCAAGAGCCATTCGCCGCGGTCATGCAGGCGGCCGAGGCGCTGGGACCGGGCCAGACCCTGCGCCTGATCGCGCCCTTCCGCCCGGTTCCGCTGATGAGCGTGCTGCGGAACCGCGGCTTCACGCTGGCGGAAACGGCCTTGGACGGCGCGTTGTGGCAAGTGGATTTCCAGCCCGCGCCGGGCGCGCTGACGGCAGGAAGCTCACTCGACGCGGCGGACTGGCCCGCCCCCACGCGGCTTCTGGACCTGACGGGGATGGAGCCGCCCGAACCGATGCGGCGCCTGCTGGCCGAGGTCGAGGCCGCCCAGCCCGAAGAAGTGATCTTCGCACTTCTCGACCGCGAACCCCTGTCGCTGCTGCCGCAACTGAAGGCGCAGGGTCATGCTTGGGTCGGCAACCATGCCGCCGATGCCAGCGGCTACCGGCTGCTGGTGCGGCGGGCGGGCAGCGGCTGACGGTTCACTTTCCACGTTCGGGCGGGATACAAGGGCGGGCCAGTTCCCGTCCCGAAAGGTTGCGGCCCTCATGCCCGACGACCACCCCACCGTCCGCGCTGCCTTCCAGGGCCTCAGCCCCGCCGAGGTCGGGACGATCCTGACCGGCACCACCACCGCCCGGCTGGCGGCGGGCGAGCCGCTGTTCCTGCAGGGCGACCCGGCCGACCGCTTCTTCCTGCTGAAGGAGGGCTGGCTGAAGGTCACGCAGGTCACGGCCGACGGGCAGAAGCTGATCGTCCGCATTGTCCATCCGGGCGAGTTCTTCGGTTTCGCCCCGGCCTTGCAGCGCGACCTTTATCCCGGCACCTGCGAGGCGATCGTGGACAGCGAGGCGCTGGTCTGGCCTCGCCGCCGCTGGCAGGCGGTGCTGGGTGCGGCGCCATCCGTCACGCTGTCGATCGTGCAGGCAATCGGCCGCAAGCTGGACGAAGCCCATGACCGGCTGCGCGAGTTGAGCACCGAGGAAGCCGCCCGCCGCGTGGCCCGGCTGGTGCTGCGGCTGCGGGCCAAGGCGGGGGAGGACGCGCTGGAGACCGACGAGGGGATCGAGTTGCCCTATCCCCTGACCCGGCAGGACATCGCCGACATGAGCGGCAACACGCTTCACACCGTGTCCCGCATCATGGCGGCTTGGGAATCGCAAGGGGTGCTGGGGCGCGGGCGGCGCAAGGTCGTCATCGCCGACGCGCGTGCGCTGCAGGACATCGCGGGCGACGAGGACTAGTTTGCTGCAGCGCAACATGCGGTGCCGCGGGAAGCCCTATTGTTTCGGTCAACGGGTGATTCCCCGTCTGAAGGAGACAAGACGAATGAAACGTTCCATTTCCGTCGCGCTGGCGCTTGCGTTCCTTGCCGCTCCGGCCATGGCCGCCGACCACCGCGTCGAGATGCTGAACAAGGGCGACGAAGGCCCGATGGTGTTCCAGCCCGCTTTCGTGCAGGCCGAAGTGGGCGACACCATCACCTTCGTACCCACGGACAAAAGCCACGATGTCGCCTCGATCAAGGGGATGCTTCCCGAGGGAGTCGAGGAGTTCAAGTCCAAGGTGAACGAGGAATATGTCCTGACCGTGACCGAGCCGGGCCTTTACGGGCTGCGCTGCTCGCCCCACACGCCGATGGGGATGGTCGCGCTGGTGCAGGTCGGCGCCGACGCCTCGAACTACGACGTGCTGGCCGAGGGCAAGCTGCCCAAGCGCGCGCGCGAGCGGCTGGACGCGGAACTGGCCAAGGTCACGCGCTGAGCCATCCTCGTCGCGCGGATGCAGGCGGCCCCCTTGGGGCCGCTTTTGCCTGTCCGGGCCTCTCTCGGCTGTCCTGTTCCGCAGCGGTGTTGAGCGCGGAGACTGATGCCCCTATGGGTCACGCCAGGGTCGCCCGGATCGCGCGACACGACACCATGCGCGTCCCCGTTGCTTCGGCCCATCGGCGGCAAATCAGGAATAATCGTCCTTTTTCCTGCGTCCGCCGCTGCAAGAGCGGGATTGATTTTACCAAGAAGCCGATGCATCGCGGAAAATCCTTGTGCCTCAGGGCCACGACAGAAACCGTTTCGTGCAAGCCCGGACGGCGGCGCGGATGCCGGTCCTTTTCCGCTGTCGCGGTAGTCCGGCCATTGAAGCTGCCGGCCACTCCCGATACCTGACCGCGCATGGCCAGCAGCGCAGATCCTTCCCCCGCCATCGCCTTCCGGGATGTCATCAAGACATGGCCCCAGAAGGGCGGCGACGTGGCCGCGCTGGACCGGGTCAGCCTGGACGTGCAGGCGGGCGGCATCACCGGCGTCATCGGTCGTTCGGGCGCGGGCAAGTCCACGCTGTTGCGGCTGGTGAACGGGCTGGAGCGCGCGTCCTCGGGCCGGGTCGAGGTGCTGGGCCGCGACGTGACCGCCGCCCGCGGGCGCGAGTTGCGCAGCTTGCGCCGCGACGTCGGCATGATCTTCCAGCATTTCAACCTGCTGGCCAACCGCACCGTGCGCGGCAACGTGGTCCTCCCGCTGGAGATCGCGGGCGTGCCCCGCGCCGAGGCCGCTGCCCGTGTCGCCCGCCTGATCGAGCTTGTGGGCCTGACCCCTTTCGCCGACCGTTATCCGGCACAGCTTTCCGGCGGGCAGAAGCAGCGCGTCGGCATCGCCCGGGCGCTGGCGACCGGGCCGAAGGTGCTTCTGTCGGACGAGGCGACCAGCGCACTCGACCCCGAGACGACGCAGGCGGTGCTGGCGCTGCTGCGCGACATCAACCGCGAACTTGGCCTGACGATCCTGCTCATCACCCACGAGATGGCCGTGGTCCGCGACATCTGCCACCATGTCGCGGTGATGGAGGGGGGCCGCATCGTAGAGACGGGCGAGACCTACGACATCTTCGCCAACCCGCACGACCCTGTGACCCGCAGCTTCCTGTCGGGCGTGACCGGGGCCTCGCTGCCCGGCTTCATCGCCCGCCGCATCACGCCCGAGGGCACCGGCCCCGCGATCCTGCGGATCACCTTCGCCGGCGACAGTGCCACCCATCCGGTGCTGTCGCGGCTGGGTTCGGAACTGGGAATCGACGCCAGCATCCTCGGCGGCGCCATCGAGGAGATCGACGGCCGCCCCTTCGGCAACCTGACCGTGCAGGTGCCCGCCGAGGCGCTGCCCCGCGCGCAAGCCTACCTGCAGGCCCATGACCTGCGGACGGAGGTGCTGGGCCATGTCGGCTAACATGATCCCCATCCTGTGGGAGGCCACCTGGCAGACGATCTACATGGTCGTCGTCTCGGGCCTGATCGGCACGGCTCTGGGCCTGCCCTTGGGCGTGTTCCTCGCGACCTCGAAGCGCGGCGAGCTTCTGTCGGCCCCCGTCACCAACAGCGCGCTGGGGCTGGTGGTGAACGCGCTGCGGTCGATCCCCTTCATCATCCTCGTGGTGGCGATCATCCCCTTCACCCGGATGATCGCGGGCACATCCATCGGCACCACGGCGGCCATCGTGCCGCTGACGCTGGCCGCCGCCCCCTTCATCGCCCGCATCGTGGAAACCGCGATCCGCGAGGTCGATGGCGGGCTGATCGAGGCCGCCCGTGCCATGGGCGCCACGCCCGGCCAGATCATCGCCAAGGTGCTGCTGCCCGAGGCGCTGCCGGGGATCGTTCTGGGCCTTACGCTCGCCATCGTCAGCCTGATCGGCTATTCCGCAATGGTCGGCGCGGTCGGCGGCGAGGGCTTGGGCGACCTCGGCATCCGCTATGGCTATCAGCGCTTCATGCCGGACGTGATGCTGGCCGTCGTCATCATCCTGATCGTGCTGGTGCAGGGGGTGCAGTCCTTCGGCGAATGGATCGCCCGCCGGCTCGACCACCGCGCCGCCAAGGACCGTGGACTTTAACTGAAAGGAACAACCATGCTGCGACTGATCGCTGCCGCCCTGGCGCTGAGCGCCGGAATGGCCGCCGCCGAGGACATCAAGGTCGGCGTGACACCCGGCGAGCATGCCGAGATCATGGAACAGATCGTGCCTCTGGCCGCCGCCAAGGGCCTGAACATCGACGTGATCGAGTTCTCGGACTATGTCGTCCCGAACGTCGCGCTGGCCGATGGCGACCTCCATGCCAACAGCTTCCAGCACGTCCCCTTCCTTGAAAACCAGATCAAGGATCGCGGCTTCGACCTGGTGGTCGTCGCCAAGACCATCACTACCCCGATGGGCGTCTATTCCAACAAGTTGGAATCGCTGGACGAACTGCCTGATGGCGCCAATGTCGCCATCCCGAACGACCCGACCAACGGCGGCCGCGCGCTGCTGGTGCTGGCCGATGAGGGCGTGATCACGGTGAACCCTGACGCGGGCCTCGTGCCCTCGGTTCTGGACATCAGCGAGAACCCGAAGAACCTGCGCTTCCGCGAGCTTGACGCGGCGCAACTGCCCCGCGCGCTGGATGATGCCGACGCGGCCGTCATCAACACGAACTTCGCACTCGCCGCCGGGATCAGCCCGCGCGAAGATTCCATTGCCATGGAAAAGGCGGACAGCCCCTATGCGAACGTGATCGCCGTGCGGAAGGGCGATGAGGAGCAGCCTTGGGTCAAGACGCTGGTCGAGGTCTATCACTCGCCCGAAGTCAGGGAATATATCGAGACGAAGTACGAAGGCGCGGTCATCCCCGCCTGGTGATCTTCGCCTGATGATCGCCCTTCCAGCAAACTCCAGATCGGCCCGCCCCTGAAAGGCGGGCCGTTTCCGTCAAGCCTCAGTTTTCCGCGCTGCCCTTGATGTCGAACAGCGCCTTGTATTGTCGGGGCTGCGAGCGGTGATACTGCTCTGGCGCCTGCACCGCCGCGCCCAGATGCGCCGCCGCGTGCCAGGGCCAGCGGGGATCGTAGAGGATCGTCCGCGCCAGCCCGATCATGTCGGCGTCGCCCGTCCCGACGATGGCCTCGGCCTGGTCATAGTCAGTGATCAGCCCCACCGCGACCACCGGCATCGTCACCGCCTGCTTCACGGCGCGGGCCAGCGGCACCTGGTAGTTCGGCCCGACCGGGATCTTCTGGCGCGGGTCCAGCCCGCCGCTGGACACATGGATCGCATCGCAGCCCCGCGCCTCCAGCGCCTGCGCCAAGGCGATGGTTTGCTCGATGTCCCAGCCGCCCTCGACCCAGTCGGTCCCGGACACCCGCACCGACACCGGGCGATCTGCCGGGAAGGCTGCGCGCACGGCATCGAAGACCTCCAGCGTCAGGCGCATCCGGTTTTCGAGGCTGCCGCCATAGGGATCCTCGCGCCGGTTCGACAGCGGCGACAGGAACTGGTGCAGCAGGTAGCCGTGGGCCGCATGGATCTGCACCGCGTCGATCCCCAGCCGGCCGGCGCGGCGGGCGGCCTCGGCAAAGCCGTCGCGGACCCGCTTCAGCCCGTCCTCATCCAGTGCGACCGGAGGGTTTTCCCCCGCCGCGAAGGGATCGGCGCTGGCCGAGACGGTCTGCCAGCCATTCCGGTGATCCGGCGCGATCTGCGCCCCGCCCTTCCACGGCAGGTCGGTCGACGCCTTGCGGCCCGCATGGGCCAACTGGATCGCGATGGGCATGTCCGACCAGCGGCGGATGCTGTCCAGCGTACGGCCCATTGCCGCCTCGGTCTCGTCCGACCACAGGCCGACATCGGCATAGCTGATGCGGCCCTCGGGGACCACGGCGGTCGCCTCGATGGTCAGCAGGGCGGCGCCGGACAGCGCGAGGCTGCCGTAGTGGATCAGGTGCCAGTCGGTCATGCAGCCGTCCTCGGCCGAATACTGGCACATCGGCGCGATGACGATGCGGTTGGACAGGCTCAGCTTGCCGACATCCAGCCGGGTGAACAGGCGCGATGACATGGACGGCTCCTTTCGTGGCAGGGGAGTGCAACGATGCGGGACCGTGATCGTTCCGGGCGCGAAAGGAAAGCCCGCCCATCGGGCCGGCCCGTCGCGGGCGGCGAGGTCAGTCCTTCATCTCCTCCTGCCGCATGGGCATAGAATCGACGATCCCGAACAGCGTCTCGGCAGGGACCGGGGCATCGAAGCGCTGCTTCAGGGTGCCGTCGCGGCCAAGCAGGCGCAGTTCGAAGCCCGTGTCGCCACCGAAATCGGTCAGCACCGGCATGTCACGTTCGCCCATGCCATGCGCGGCTGCGTTGAGCATGGCGATCTGCTCGGCCACGCGCGGGTCTTCCTGATCGCGGGCGAGGATCACGACCGGACGCGATTTCCAGCGCAACTCGTCCATGTCCACGTCGGCCATGGGGATCGTCACCACACGTTCGGTCATCGCGGTTCCTTTCCTGCTGCGGGGGCCTGCCCCAACGATCCTCGGCAGGGAAAGTTCGCCCGCCACCCTGAAGTTAACAAGAATGTCACGGCCGCGTCATCCGACGGCCACATGGCGGGGCCAGAAGGCGCGCCGAAGGGGCAGCGATCGCCGCCCGCCCGGCACTGCACATGAGAGAGACCCATGCTTATCACCCGTCGCCACACCCTGGGCCTGTTCGGCGCCGCCGCCGGTTCCCTGATCCTGCCGCGTCACGCCATGGCCCAGGCGCCGCGCCGTTCCATCACCGTCGCGGTGCATAAGATCACCAACAACAACACGCTGGACATCTGAAACGAGCAGTCGAACGTGGGCGAGCGGGTGTTCTTCCCCAACCTCTGGGAAGGGCTGATCCTGCGCGACTGGATGGGCAACCAGGGCCCGGTCGCGGGCCTTGCGACCGAATGGACGCGTCTGGACGACCGGACCATCGAGCTGAAGCTGCGTCAGGGCGTTCGCTTCCACAACGGCGACGAACTGACCGCCGAGGACGTGGTCTTCTCCTTTTCGGACGAGCGGCTGTTCGCCGGGGCCGAGCCTGCCGGCGGCCAGACGCTTTACGCCGAAAGCTTCAAGCTGCAGAACGCCAAGGAACTGCCGGCCAACATCCCCGGCATTGCCCGCCGGCTGTGGCCCGCGCTGCGCGGCGTCGAGGCCGTGGACAAATACACCGTCCGCTTCCACAACGCGACGCCCGACATCACGCTGGAAGGCCGCCTTTACGCCTTCGGATCGCAGATCGCCAGCAAGCGCGCCTGGGACGAGGCCGCATCTTACGCCGAATGGGCCAACAGCCCCGTCACCACCGGCCCCTACCGGGTCGAGGAGTTCCGCCCCGACGTCTCGCTGACGCTGGTGGCCTTTGACGACTACTGGGGCGGCCGCCCGCCGCTTGAACGCATCCGCTTCGTCGAGGTCCCCGAGGTCGCCAGCCGCGTGAACGGCTTGCTCTCGGGCGAATACGACTTCGCCTGCGACCTGCCGCCCGACCAGATCGCGACGGTCGCTGCCGCGCCGGGGCTGGAAGTGCAGTCCTCGACCATCTGGAACCACCGCGTCACCGTCTTCAACAAGCAGAACGAGTTCCTCGCCGACCCGCTGGTCCGCCGCGCCATGACCCATGCGATCGACCGGCAGGCCGTCGTCGAGGCGTTGTGGGGCGGGCAGACCGTCGTCCCGGCGGGCCTGCAGTTCGAAAGCTTCAGGACCTCGGGGATGTTCGTCGAAGGCTGGGCCGTGCCGGAATACAACCCCGACCTCGCCCGCGACCTGCTGAAGCAGGCGGGCTACAAGGGCGATGCGATCCCCTATCGGCTGCTCAACAACTACTACACCAACCAGACGCCCACCGCGCAGGTGCTGGTCGAGATGTGGAAGCAGGTCGGCCTGAACGTCGAGATCGAGATGAAGGAGGACTGGGCGCAGATCCATGACCCCCAAGGGGTGCGCGGCGTCTTCGACTGGTCGGCCTCGAACAACATCAACGATCCGGTCACGCCGCTGGTCGTGCAGTTCGGTCCCAACGGCGAGGCGCAGCAGAAGCGCAACTACTGGAACGACGAGGTGAACCAGCTTTCCGTGGTCATGGAGACCTCGATGGACCCCGCCGCGCGCCGGAAGGCCCACGCCCGGATGCTGGAGATCTGCGAGCGCGAGGACCCGGCCTATACGGTCCTGCACCAGAACGCCGTCTTCACCGGCATGAAGTCGGAACTGAACTGGAAAGCCGCTCCGGCCTTCGCGATGGATTTCCGCGCGAACAACTGGAACGTCTGACCACTTTTGCGGGGCGGGCTGATGGCTCGCCCCGCGCTTTGATGTATGCGGGGCGGATCGTGGAAACGAACAAGGTGGCGCGGCTGTTCGAGGCGCCGAAGCACCCCTATACGCGCGGCTTGTTCGACGCGATCCCGGAACTGGACGCGGGCCGCGCCCGGCTGGTCCCCATCGAGGGCACCGTCCCCGACCCTAGGAACCTGCCGCAGGGCTGCGCCTTCGCGCCCCGCTGCGCGCGGGCAACGGATTTCTGCGCGGCCTATGTGCCTGAATTGAAGCCGCAGGCGGAAGGCGGCGAGGTCGCCTGCTTCCATCCCAAGGTAACGATCGCCGCCCGGCAACCGCAAGCGGTGGTCGCATGAGCGTCCTTCTGGAAGCCCGCGGCCTCGTCCAGCAATACACCACCGGCAAGTCGCTGTTCGGCAAGCCCACGACCCTGCGCGCCGTGGACGGCATCGACCTTTCCGTGGCCGAGGGCGAGATCCTCGGTGTCGTGGGCGAGTCCGGCTCGGGCAAGTCCACCCTCGGTCGGATGCTGCTGGGATTGGAAACCCCCTTTGCGGGCGAGGTCCTTTATCACGGCCAGCCCATGCCCGCGCCCCGGGCCGAACATTGGCGCCGCCTGCGCGCCCAGATGCAACTGATCTTCCAAGACCCGCTGGCCGCGCTCGACCGCCGCATGACCATCGCCGCCCAGATCGCCGAGCCGCTGCAAATCCACGGCATCGCAAAAGGCGTCGAACTGGCCGAGCGCGCCCTGGCGCTGATGGCCCGCGTCGGTCTGCGCCGCGACCAGGCGGACCGCTATCCGCACGAACTGTCGGGCGACCAGCGCCAGCGCGTGGTGATCGCCCGCGCCCTTGCCACGAACCCGAGCTTCCTCGTCTGCGACGAGCCGGTGTCGGCGCTGGACGTGTCCATTCAGGCACAGGTGGTGAACCTGTTGCGCGACCTGCAGGAACAGGACGGGCTGACGATGGTCTTCATCAGCCATGACCTGAAGGTCGTCCGCAACATCTGCGACCGGGCAGCGGTCATGTATCTGGGTCGGGTGGTCGAGGAAGCCCCCTCGGACCGCATCTTTTCGGACCCGCGCCACCCTTACACGCAGGCGCTGGTCTCCTCGATCCCGCGGGCGGGGCAGGGGCTTGGGGGCCGGATCATCCTGCATGGCGAGCCGCCAAACCCCGCCGCCCGTCCCCAAGACTGCGCCTTCCACCCCCGCTGCCAGTTTGCCGACGCGGGCTGCGTCGCGCAGGTGCCGCAACTTGAAAACCACGGCGACCGGCTTGCCGCCTGCCTGAAGCTGCCCCGCCCCGCGCGGCAGGCGGCGTGAGGAACCCATGCTTCGCTTCATCCTCGCCAAGACCGCCCGCGCGGCCCTGACCATCCTGCTGGTCATGAGCTTCGCCTTTGTCGTCCTGCGCCTGTCGGGCGACCCCGCGCAGGTGCTGCTGGGACCGGACGCGCCGCAGGACGCGGTGGAGGCCTTCCGCGCCCGCTGGGGCCTCAACGATCCGCTGTGGCAGCAATATCTGGCCTATCTGCAGCAGATCCTGAGCTTCGACTTCGGCATCTCGATGCGCGACCACTCGCCCGCCATCGATCTCGTGCTGGAACGCATCCCGGCCACCCTGTCGATCACTGTCCCGGCGCTGATCCTGAAGATCTGCATCGGCATCCCCGCGGGCGTCTATGCGGCGCTGCACCGGGACTCCATCGCCGACCGGGGCGTCATCATGCTGTCGATCTTCGGCTTCACGATCCCGTCCTTCGTGCTGGCGCTGGTGCTGGTGCTGGTCTTCGCGGTCACGCTCGACTGGCTGCCCTCGGGCGGGCAGGACACATGGCGCCACGCGATCCTGCCCATCGCCACGCTGTCGATCGGCGGCATCGGCATCCTCGCCCGTTTCTCGCGCTCCGCGATGATCGAGGTGCTGGGCCAGCCCTATATCCGCACCGCCATGGCCAAGGGCCTGCCCTGGCGCGAGGTCGTCTGGAGGCACGCGCTGCCCAATGCCGCGATCCCCATCGTGACGCTGATCGGCTTCATGGTGGGCGCGCTGATCGCGGGGGCGGTCGTGGTGGAAAGCATCTTCTCGTGGCCCGGCGTCGGGCGGCTGATCGTGGTGTCGGTCTCGAACCGCGACCTTGCCGTGGTGCAATGCCTGCTGCTGGTCATCGCGGCCTCGATGGTGGTCGCCAACCTGTGTGTCGATTTCGCCTATGGCCTGCTCGACCCCCGCCTGCGCCAGAAGCGCAGCCATTAAGGAGGGATAACGATGGCCGATGCCGCAATCGCCACCCCCGCACCGGGCCTTCTGACACGCACTCGGCTGAGGATGCCGTGGCTGGTCATGCTCGCCACCGGCTGGACCCTTCTGATAGTGCTGACCGCCATCTTCGCCGACGGACTGCGGCCCTACGAGATCACCCGGATGGACCTGTCGGCGCGGCTTGCGCCGATGGGAACGCCGGGCCACTGGCTCGGCACCGACGAGCTTGGCCGGGACCTGCTGTTGCGGCTGATCCAGTCGGTCCGCGTCTCGCTGGTCATCGCCTTCGGGGCCACGATCCTGTCCGCCGTCTTCGGCACCACGCTGGGTTTCCTCGCTGCCCAGTTCCGGGGCTGGGTCGAGCATCTGGTCATGGCGCTGGCCGACTTTCAGGCGGCGCTGCCCTTCATGATCATGTCGCTGGCGGTGCTGGCCTTCTTCGGCTCGTCCATGATCCTGCTGGTCTGCCTGATGGGCTTCTATGGCTGGGAGCGATACGCCCGCATCGCCCGCGGACTTGCGATTTCAGCCTCGGCGCAGGGCTATGCGGCGGCGGTGGTGCAGCTTGGGGCGAAACCCTCGCGCGTCTATCTGCGGCACATCCTGCCCAATGTCGCCTCGACCCTGATCGTGTCGATGACGCTGACCTTCCCGGAAATCATCCTGATGGAATCCGGCCTCAGCTTCCTCGGCCTCGGTGTGCAGCCGCCGGAAAGCTCGCTGGGGAACATGGTCGGCTTCGGGCGCGAATACCTGACGCGGGCGCCGTGGATCATGCTCGCGCCGTCGGCGGTGATCGTGATGACGACGCTGTCGATCTCGCTTCTGGGCGACTGGCTGCGCGACCGGCTGGACCCGACGATTCGTTGACCCTTTCAAGGAAAGCATTGATATGTCGCAGATCATGGCCCATCGCGGGGCCCGCAACCTCTGGGCCGAGAACTCGGCCACCGGCTTCCGTGAAACCGCACGTCACGGCTTCGACGGCATCGAATTCGACCTGCACCTGACCGAGGCGGGCGAGATCGTGGTCATCCACGACCCGACGCTGGACCGGACCACCAACGGCACCGGCCGGACCCGCGACCTGACGCCGGAGAGCCGCAAGGCCCTGCGCCTGCGCGGGCCGGATGGTGTGCTGATCGACGAGGGCGTGCCCAGTCTGGAAGAAGTGCTGGAGATCCTCGCGCCCCATACCGGGACAGACCTTTATGTCGAACTGAAGTCCGACCAGAACGGCACTCCCTATCCCGGGCTGGTGGAACGGACGGTGGAAACCCTGCGACGCTTCGGACTGGCCGAGCGGTCCATCCTGCACGGCTTCGACATCAAGGTCGTGCGGCACATCCGCGCCACAGCCCCCGACCTGCGCCGCCTCATCTCGGTCAACCGCACTTGGGCCGACCGGCAGGGCGGCATCGCGGCTTTCCTGAAACAGGTCGATGATCTGGTTGATGTCGTCGGCATCCACCACGAGTTGTTCGAGGCCGAGTTCGACCTCATCTCCCGCCTGCGTCCGCTGAAGTCCTGCTCGGTCTGGACGATCAACGAGCCTGCCCTGATCCGCCGCTGGATCGCCCGTGCGCCGGGTTTCCTCGTATCCGACAACCCGGTGCTGCTGCGCGAACTGATGCAGGAAGGCGTCCCGGCATGAGGGAATACGCCGCAAGGGAATACGGCGCGATCCTCTTCGACTGCGATGGCGTGCTGCTGGACAGCGAGCCTTTGGGCTGCGAAGCGTTGGCTCGGGCCGTCACTGCCGCAGGCCTTCCCATGACCCGCGACGAAGCAACCCGCATCTTCTCCGGGAATGCGGCGCAGGCGAGCATCGCCTGGATGAGGCAGGCGGGCCTCGACGCGGCCAAGGTGTTCGCTAAATCAGACCGCATCCTGTTCGAGATGTTCGACCGCGGCATCCCCCATGTCGAAGGGATCGAGGCGGTGCTGTCCGGCTTCGACCTGCCGATGGCGGTCTGCTCGAACTCGTCGGTCATGCGGCTCGACCGTTCTATCGTCCGCACCCCGCTAGCGAGCCGCTTCGGCCCCCATGTCTATTCGGCCGAGCACGTCCCCGCGCCCAAGCCCGCGCCTGACCTGGCGCTTTACGCCTGCGAACGCCTGGGCGTCGCGCCAAGCCAAGCGATCTTCATCGACGACAACCCGCATGGCATCCTTTGCGCCGCCGCAGCAGGCTGCCTCGCCGTGGGCTTCATCGGCCCATCGGACCACCGCCAGAACCACGCGCAGACCCTGCGCGATGCCGGCGCCGACCATGTCGTCCACGGCATGGCCGAGTTCCACGGCCTGCTGTCCCGGCTTCTCCTTCCCCTCGCTGCCTGAACTGGACGAACAATGACCGACCTTCCCCTGCTGGACGCTGCCCTTCTCCTTTCCGCGCTCGAAACCATGCAAGACTTCATCCTGTCCGAGAACCGTGATCTCGAGCTGCAGGATTTCTTCGACGCCGACTTGCTGAACGGCGACTGGAAGTCTGTCGCCGACCGCGCCAAGTCGCTGCTGGCAGGCTATACCGGCCGTCTTGGCATCCACGGCCCGTTCTGGGGCCTCAGCATCGCCAGCCTCGATCCCGACATGCGGGCGCTGAACGCGCGCAAGTTCATGCAGGGTCTGGAGGTCTGCGAGTATCTGGGGGCCACGCAGATGGTGATCCATTCGCCCTATTCGACCTGGGATTTCAACAACCTTGACAACTTCCCCAGCCGCTCGGCCTATGACCGCGTGCTGGAATGCTGCCACCTGACCATGGACCCGGTGGTCCGCCGCGCCGAGGAGATCGGCGTCACCATGGTCGTCGAGAACATCCAGGACAAGGACCCTGACATCCGCCGCATCCTCGCGGACAGCTTCAACTCGCCGGCGATGGCGGTGTCCATCGATACCGGCCACGCGCATTACGCTTACGGCTCGACCGGGGCGCCGCCCGTCGATTACTACGTCCGCCGCGCCGGCAACCGGCTGGAGCATATCCACCTGCAGGACGCCGACGGCTATGCCGACCGCCACTGGACCATCGGCGAGGGCACGATCTGCTGGCCCGCCGTCTTCCGGGCGCTGGGCGAATTCACCTCGAAGCCGCGCCTGATCCTTGAGTTGCGCGACAAGGCGGGCATCCTGCCCTCGGTCGAATACCTGAAGCGGCTGGGGCTGGCGCGCTGATCCGGCGCAGGCGCGGGGGTCCGGCGGGTGGGGGAAGGCGACAGTTGGGGTGCAACCCACCCTACGCACTGGCGCGGTAATCCGGCGCGGATGTGGTTTTGGGCGGGTGGGGTTATACCCCACCACCTGGCGACCTTACCCTCTCACGCAGGCCCGTGCTTCCAGCGCCTTGAAGCCTGCATGGATCAGCAGGGCGAGCGTGCCGACGACCAGGCCCCCCTGCAGGACAAAGGCGGTGTTGGACGACAGCAGCCCCGCGATGATGACCTCGCCCAGCGTCCGCGCTGCGACGGTCGAGCCGATGGTGGCGGTCGAAAGCGAGATTACCGCCGACAGCCGCACGCCCGCGAGGATCACCGGCAGCGCCAGCGGCAGTTCCACCTGCCACAGGCGCTGGGCGCGGGTCATGCCCATGCCGCGCGCGGCCTCGATCACCTGCGGCGGCAGGGCGGTCAAGCCCGCCAGCGTGTTCTCGAAGATCGGCAGGAGGCCGTAGAGGAACAGCGCCAGCAGCGTCGGCCCCGCCCCGAAGCCCATCGCCGGAACGGCCAGCGCCAGCACCGCGACGGGTGGAAAGGTCTGCCCGACCGAGGTGACGGTGCGGGCGAGCGGCAGGAAATCCCGCCAGCCCTCGCGCGTGACCAGCACACCCAGTCCGACCGCCACGAGTGTCGAGGCGACCACCGCCGCCGCGACCATCGACAGGTGGGACAGCGTGAGCGAGAGAAGGCTCGTCTGCGTGTAGATCGGCGGCGCGTCATTCCGGGTCAGCGGGCGCAGCAGAGGGGCAAAACTTTCCGGCGCCAGCAGGAAGGCCAGCAGCAGCGCTGCGGCTGCAGCCAGGGCGATCCGCCCGATCATCGCGGCGCCTCGCCCGCGGCCGCCCGGCGCAGGGCATCGAGCGTCACCACGCCGCCGCCCTCCACCGGCAGCGCCTCGCGCCCCGACCAGAGGCACAGCGCTAGCGCGTCCCGCAGCGAGGCATCGGGGGAAACGGGCGGTCCGGCAGCCTCGCCCGGCCCGGCGATGTCGGCCACGCAGGACAGCGACAGCAGCCGGAAGGGCCGCGCCTCGGTCCCGATCAGTTCCCGCACGAAGGGCGTGGCGGGGACGGTCAGGATCTCGCGCGGGGTGGCGTATTGCAGCAGCCGGCCCCCGTCCATCACGGCGATGCGGTCGCCCAGGGTGATCGCTTCCTCCATGTCGTGGGTGACGACGATCAGGGTGGTGCCAAGCTCGCGCTGGATGCGGCGCAGGTCGTCCTGCGCCCTGGCCCGGATCACGGGGTCGAGCGCCCCGAAAGGCTCGTCCATCAGCAGCAGTTCGGGCCGGGCGGCGAGCGCGCGGGCCACACCGACCCGCTGCTGCTGGCCGCCGGAAAGCTGCTGCGGCATCCGGTCGCGGAACTCGGCAGGGGGAAGCTGGAACAGGTCCAGAAGCTCGTCCACCCTTGCGGCGATGCGCCTGCGGTCCCAGCCGAGCAGCCGGGGCACGGTGGCGATGTTCTCTGCAACCGTCCGGTGGGGGAACAGCCCGTGGCCCTGGATCGCATAGCCGATGCGGCGGCGCAGTTGATGCGGGGGCAGGGTGGCGGTGTCGGTCCCGTCGATCAGGACGCAGCCCGTCGTGGGTTCCACCAGCCGGTTGATCATCCGCAGAAGCGTCGTCTTGCCCGACCCAGAGGTGCCGACCAGCGCCGCGATCTCTCCCCGCTCGACGGTCAGGCTGACGTCATCGACGGCGGCGACCGGGCCGTAAAGCTTCGTCAGACGCTCGATCCCGATCATGCGCGGGCCTTTCGCGGGTCAAGCCCCGCGAGGATCAGGTCCAGCGCGATCCCCGACACCAGCGCCAGCGCGATGGTCGGGATGGCGCCCAGCAATACGAGGTCCATGGCGGTCTGGTTCAACCCCTGAAAGACAAAGCTGCCGAAGCCGCCGCCACCGATCAGCCCCGCGATCACCGCAAGGCCGATGTTCTGGACCAGCACGATGCGGACTGCGGCCAGCACCACTGGCAGGGTCAGCGGGATCAGCACCTGCGCCAGTGCCTGTGCGCGGGTCATGCCCAAGCCCACCGCCGCTTCTCGCACCGCCACGGGAACCCCCGCCAGCCCGACGACCATGTTCGAGACGACCGGCAGCAGCGAATACAGAAACAGCGCCACCAGCGCCGGAAAGGCACCGATGCCGGAGATGCCCGCCTGCGCCGCGCCCGGCACAGTGGCGGCGACCCAGCCGAACAACGGGATCATGATCCCGAACAGTGCCAGCGACGGGATCGTCTGGACCACGTTCAGCACCCCCAGCACCGCGTCCCGCCCGCGCGGCGCCTCGTGGATCAGGATGCCCAGCGGCAGCCCCACCGCAAGCGCCGCGCCCAGCGAGCCGAAGGCGAGCGTCAGGTGCCGCCCGGCCTCGCGCCAGAACTGCTCGCGCCGGGCATCGTATTCCCGCATCACCGACAAATCGTCCAGTAGGCCCGAGCCGAGCAACAGCCCCCCCGCCGCGATCGTTCCGGCCAGCAGCAGCCATCGCAGCGGCAGCGACGGCCGCAGCCGCGCCAGCGCATCGGCGATCGCCAGCGCAAAGGCCAAGAGCAGCAGCCAGAAGCCCGCGCCCAGCGAGACGCGGGCAAGCCGGTCGCCTTCGGGTACCAGCGCCTTTGCGGCCAGCCCGGCGGCGGCGATCACCGCCAGCGCCCCCGCCAGCGTCGGCAGCAGCGACAGGCGCGGCGGCGTCCGGGCAATCGTGCCGGCAAGAACCGCCGCCAGCAGGGCCGCGACGATCCAGCCCTGCGGTCCCAGCGCCCCGGGCAGGCCAAGCCCCTCGCCCGCGACGATCCGGTTGGCACGGAACTGGACAAAGGGCAGCGCCAGCCCGGCCAGCCCCAGGCCCGCGAACAGAAGCCCCGGCCGGCTGAGCGCCAGCGGTGGCGCGGCAAGGGCCGCGGACCTCATCGGGGATGCGTCACTCGATCACGCCCGTGCGCTTCAGATAGTCCTCGGCCACGGCAGCGGCGGGTTCGCCGCCGACCTGGATGCGGGCGTTGAGTTTCTGCAGCGTGACAAGGTCGAAGCCCCCGAAGATCGGGTTCAGCACCTCGGCGATCTGCGGATATTCGGCCAGCACCTCGGCCCGGACCACCGGCGCGGGCTGGTAGAAGGGCTGGACGGCCTTGTCGTCCTCCATCACCAGCAGGCCCGCAGGCTCGATCCCGCCGTCGGTGCCATAGACCATGGCCGCGTTCACGCCCGAGGTCTGCTGCGCCGCCGCCGCGATGGTCGCGGCCGTGTCGCCGCCGGACAACTGGACAAGCTGCGCGGGCTGAAGCTGGAATCCATAGGTCGCCTGAAAGGCCGGTAGAGCGGCGGGCGAGGTCACGAACTCGGTCGAGGCGGCGAGCTTCACCTCGCCCCCGCCCGCGACCCAGGCGCCGAAGTCGGACATGGTGGAAAGGCCATTCGCCTCGGCCAGGTCCTTCCGCACGGCAATGGCCCAGGTGTTGTTGGCGGGCGCGGGGTCCAGCCACACAAGGTCCTGCGCCCGGTCCAGTTCCGCCGCGCGGGCGTAGGATTGGGCGGCATCCTTCCAGACGGGGCTGTCGGCCTCGTTGTGGAAGAAGGCGGCATTGCCGGTGTATTCGGGATAGATGTCGATCTGCCCCGAGGTGATCGCATCCCGCACGATCGGCGTGCCGCCCAGTTGCAGGCGGTTCTGCACCGGCAGCCCGGCATCCTGCAGCGCCAGCAGGATGACGTTGCCGAGCAAGCCTCCCTCGGTGTCGATCTTGGACGACACCACGATGTCGCGGGCGCCCGCCTGCGAGGCAAGCCCCGCCAGCAGGACAAGGGCGATGGTCGTTATCCTGTGCATTCTTCATCCCCGGTGGCTGTTGCCTTCATTGGACAGTATGCGGGACTCTGGAACGGGGGAAAGCGTTCCCCGTCACGGATGGACATTTATTGCGTGTCGCGGGTCACGCCGCATCCGAGGAAACAAAGGCAAAGTTTGATGCCTTGCTTTTCACTATCTTGTCCTTTGACCCGGTTGCAGGATAGCATCATGCCTGTTCAACGAGTTCCATTCTTTTCCTGCTGAGATTTTCCAAGCGGCTGGACCAGACCGCTTCCGTTTCCCGTGATTGAACGACAGATGTCAGGCATCGACCTTCACCGCGCCTACCCCGGCCTGATCACCGTGGCCGAGGGTGAATTGCTCGCCTCGCTTTCAAGCGGGGAAACCTTTCTGCGCGCCCGGCAGAAGGCCGGCCAGTCGGGCGTCGGGATCACCCGCCTTTCCTATCTGCGCGAGGGCTTCGTCAGCCGGTTCCGCATCGACATCCAGGGCCGCCGGCAGGTCCTGGGCCTGCAGATCCCCGGCGACTTCATCGACCTTGCGGCCCTGGTGCTGAACCATGTCGACCATGAGATCGAGACGCTGAGCCCCGCCACCATCGCGACCATGCCCCATGCCCGTGTCGCGGCGCTGCGCGGGGCCGCGCCCGATACCTATGACAAGCTGTGGCATATCGCGATGCTGGATGCCTCGGTCCAGCGCTACTGGACCTTCAGGACCGGGCGGCTGGGGGGGCGGGCGCGCATCGCCAACCTGTTCGCGGAAATGCTTGTGCGGCAATATGCCCGCGGGCTGTCCGGCCTTGACGGCTGCCGTCTGCCGATCAGCCAGGCGGATCTCGCGCAGGCCTGCGGCATGACCCCCGTCCATGCCAACCGGATGCTCGGCGAATTGCGGGAAGAGCGGGTCTGCCTGTTCCTCGACGGCCGCGTCGAGGTCCTGAACCTGCACGCCCTTTTCCGCCATGGCGAGTTCCACTGGGACTATCTTTACCTGCCCGAAGCGATCGACGAGGAACTCGCCGTCACCGCCAGCAACGGTCTGCCGGCCCGGCGCAGCCGATCGATCTGGCGGGCACAGCTCTGACCCGTCCCGCACGGGCAGGAACGCGATCACTCATAAATCATGGAACCCTGAAAGACGCGCCGCTCTTCCTCCATGGAAGCCACATCGCCCCTGCGCGGCAGGAATGACACAGCGGCCGCAGGTGCCCGCCGCCACGCCGCCCCAGCTTGAAGGTGCAGCCATGGACAAAGACCAGATCGACCCGGCTACCCAGCAGGACCCGGATACCCCCCATTACGACGGCCCGGCCGGCGGCTGGGGATCGATGGAGGGCATGGCAAAGGTCATCGTCGGCCAGCCGCCATCGCCCGCCGTCCTGAACACGCTGCGGCGCCAGAACAAGCCGGACGGTCACATGTGCACCTCCTGCGCCTGGGCGAAGCCGGCCAAGCCCCATCCGGCCGAGTTCTGCGAGAATGGCGCCAAGGCCACGATCTGGGATCTGGATGTCCGCCGCTGTGACCCCGGGGTCTTTGCGAAGCACACCATCGACGAGTTGTGGAAACTGTCGGACCATGACCTCGAATCCCTCGGCCGCCTGACCCATCCGATGCGCTTCGATCCCGCCAGCCGCAACTATGTGAAAACCACTTGGGACGAGGCATTCCAAGGCATCGGCGCGGCGCTGAAGACGCTCGACCCCAAGTCCACGGTCTTCTACACCTCGGGCAAGGCGAGCCTTGAGACATCCTTCATGTGGCAGCTCTTCGCGCGGATGTACGGCCACAACAACCTGCCCGATTCCTCGAACATGTGCCACGAGACGACCAGCGTCGGGCTGAAGAAGTTCATCGGCTCGCCCGTCGGCACCTGCGTGCTTGAGGATTTCGACCATTGCGACCTGATGTTCTTCTTCGGTCAGAACACCGGCTCGAACAGCCCGCGATTTCTGCACACGATCCAGAAGGCGGTGCAGCGCGGCTGCAAGGTCATCACCTTCAACCCCGTGCGCGAGGCAGGTCTGCTGCGCTTCCGCAATCCCCAGCAGGTCACGCAGATGCTGGGCGGCTCGACCGGGATCTCGGACCTTTACCTGCAGGTGCGGCCGGGCGGCGACATGGCGGCGATGCTGGGCCTGATCAAGCGGGTGTTCGAGCTTGAGGCCGAGGAGGGCGGCATTATCGACCACGCATTCATCGCCGAGCATACGACCGGCTATGAGGCGGTGAAGGCCCATGCCGAGGCGACCGGCTGGGACGAGATCGAGGAACTGTCGGGCCTCACCCGCGCCCATCTGCGCGACGTGGGCACGATCTATGCGCGGTCCAAGCGCGTGGTCACCATGTATGGCATGGGCCTGACCCAGCATGTGCGCGGTGGCGAGACGCTGGGGATGATGGTCAACCTGATGCTGCTGCGCGGCAACCTCGGCCGGCTGGGGGCGGGGATTTCCCCGGTCCGCGGGCATTCCAACGTGCAGGGCCAGCGCACGGTCGGCATCGCGGAAAAGCCGGAGCTGGTGCCCCTGGACGAGATGGCGAAGATGTTCGGCTTCTCGCCCCCGCGCGAGGAAGGGACGACCACCGTTGACGCGGTCGAGGGGATCATCGACGGCTCGGTGCGCGCGCTTCTGCAGCTTGGCGGAAACTTTGCCACCTCGATCCCCGATACCCGGCGGGCAAGGCAGCATTGGGCGGACCTCGACCTGGTCGTGAACGTCGCGACCAAGCTGAACCGCTCGCACCTGCTGCCGGGCGCGCAGACCTGGCTTCTGCCCTGCCTTGTGCGATCCGAGGAGGATGCGCAGGCAAGCGGGCATCAGGTGGTCTCGATCGAGGATTCGCTGTCGCACATCTATGCCTCGCACGGGAAGAATACGCCCGCATCGGACCAGCTTCTCTCGGAACCTGCCATCGTCGCGGGGATCGCCAAGGAAACGCTGACGCCGAATCCCAAGGTGCCGTGGGACGACTGGGTGGGGGATTACTCCCTTGTCCGGGCCGGAATCGAGGCGCTCTGGCCTGAGGAGTTCAGCGGCTACGAGCACCGGATGCGCGAGCCGGGCGGCTTCTACAAGGGCAACGCAGCCCGCGAGCGGAAATGGGAAACGGAAAGCGGCAAGGCCGAGTTCTCGGTGCCGGATTCGAACTCGGGGCTGAACCGGGACTTGGGGCAGGACGAATATACGCTGGTCACGCTGCGGTCGAACGACCAGTTCAACACCACGATCTACGGCTATTCCGACCGGCTGCGGGGGCTTTCGGGCGACCGCATGATCGTGCTGATGAGCCCGGACGAGATTGCCCGCGCCGGTCTGTCCGAGGGCCAGAAGGTCCGGCTGGTCTGCGCCGAGAACGACGGCCACGACCGCGATGTGGCTGATCTGACGCTGACCGCCTATGACCTGCCCGATCGCTGCGTTGCCGCCTATTACCCCGAGGTCAATCCCGTTATCCCGGTGGGCCTGCACGACCGCATGTCGAAGACCCCGGCCTACAAGGGCGTGCCGGTCCGGGTCGAACCGGTGCTGGCCTGAAACCCTGGGGCGCGCGGTGCAAAGCCGCGCGCCCCTCGGCTAGAGCAGCGCCACCAGCAGCAGCAGGATCGCCGCGCCCGCCGCCAGCATCACGACGGTGCCGCGGCCTGTCCTCGATTTCGCCGCCCCGAAATCCACGTCGCGCGGCCCGGCCTGTGCGCCCTGCGCGCGTTCCGTTCGCCGGGCCATGTCAAGCTGGGTTTGGGTGATGGGGGTCCCTGCGGCCTCGTCATCCGTGCCCAAGGGCGAGGCTGCCGGGTCCGGGTAGCTGACCTTGTCGCCGGTCAGCCCTTGGTCGATGTCCTTCTTGAGCAAGCCGGGGTTCGCCCCCCGCTGTTCACCATTGTCGTTCACGAGCGTCCTCCGATCCTGCTGTTGACCATGTGATTCCCCCGGCGCGCGCTGGGCGGATCGCCGAACGGGACCCGCGCCTGCGGGGTCCTGTTCCTGTCAACGATCTCGCCGCCGCAAACGGTCCCTGCGGGATTCCGAAAATGACACGGCCGCCGCGAGGGTGTCGCGGCGGCCGTGTTTTCCTTGGGGCAGGCTCAGCCCGGCGGCCGCAGCCCCAGCGCCCGGCCCAGGCGGGAATAGGCCAGTTCGCCCACCAGCCCGCGCCGGAACAGCATCACGCAGATCATGAAGACAAGCCCGGTGATGATCGTGACCGGGAAGGCTGAGGTCGCCAGCCGGTTCTGCAGCGCGATCACGATGCCCGCGCCCACGACCGGGCCCAGCAGCGTCCCGATGCCGCCGATCAGCGTCATCAGCACCACCTGCCCCGACATGTGCCAGTCCACGTCGGTCAGGGTGGCGAACTGCATCACCAGCGCCTTCAGCCCGCCGGCCAGCCCTGACAGGGCCGCCGACATCACGAAGGCGCCCAGCTTGTACTGCGCCGTCGCATAGCCCAGCGAAATGGCACGGTTCTCGTTTTCCCGGATAGCCTTGAGGATCATCCCGAAGGGCGAGTTCACGAAGCGCCAGATCACCAGCAGCCCCAGCACGAAGATGGCCAGCACGAAGTAATACATGGTCATCGTGTCGCTCAGGTCGATGAACCC
>NZ_JACJFU010000133.1:0-721 GCF_014164635.1 Paracoccus sp. MC1854
AGGTGATAGGGCACGGGCTTGCGGCAGTGGGGACAAAGCCGTGCAAAGGCGCTGAGTGTGGCCGCGAGTTGCCGACGCACCTGCGGCAAGGATGGGGTTGGGGGCGGCCCCGGTCTGGTGGGGGTTTTTTTCCCCAAGCCGCAGATGCTGGAGAAAGGCAAAGGCGATCATCGTCATGAGCGCATGATGGTGCAGGCCCCGCCAACTGCGGCCCTCGAAGTGATCGAGGCCGATCTCCCCTTTCATCTGCTGGTGCATCTGCTCGCAAACCCATCGACGCTTGATCAGCGCCGCCAGGCTCTCCAGAGCGACATCCTCCGCATGATTGCTCAGGTAGTATTTGCGCTCCCCGGAGGTCCGGCGCTCGCACACCAGCCAGGCGGTCTCACCGGGCAGGCGCCGGTTGCGCGAGATCACCGGACCATCGGCCACCCGGACCCGGAGCGCGGCAAAGTCGGCCCTGAGATCGCCTTTGGTGCCGCGCCGCCACGACAGGGTCCGCCAGCATTCGTTCGGCAGGGCGGCCACGACGGCCTGAACGCTGTAGGTCCGGGTGGAAGGCACCGGATGCTTGGGTGGCCGACCGGTCCGTCGCTTCATAGCCGGAGCAATCATGACGTCGGCAGGATAGACCGTCTGGGTCGGCAGAATGCCCACCGCCCAGGTGAGACCCTGCTCCGAGAGCTTCTGCCGGAAGTCTGCCACCTTGCCGTACTCGGCA
>NZ_JACJFU010000134.1:0-693 GCF_014164635.1 Paracoccus sp. MC1854
GGCGGGCACGGAGCCGGCTTGGATGGCGGCCGAGCGCTACGGCATCTCCGGGCAGACCGTCTGGAAATGGTGCAAGCGCGACGGCGTCCATGACCGGAGCCACACGCCGCACCGGTTGCAGACCACGCTGACGCCGGCCCGAGGCAGGCGGTGGCGGTTGCGCTGCGCAAGTCCTTGCTGCTGCCGCTCGACGATCTGCTCTCGGTGGTGCGCGAGTTCCTCAATCCGAATGTCTTGCGTTCCTGCCTCGACCGCTGCCTGCGGCGGCATAGCGCCGGCAACTTGCGCGATCTGAAACCGGCCGCGCCCAGGCCCGCCCACAAGCCCTTCAAGGACTATGCGGCGGGCTACCTCCACATCGACGTGAAACATCTGCCGCAGATGGCCGACGAGGACCGGCGGCGCTACCTGTTCGTGGCCATCGACCGCGCCACCCGTTGGGTGTTCGTGCGCGTCTACCCGGCGAAGACGGCTGCGAACGCGCGGCGCTTGTCTCACGCGACCTGGAACGCGCCGCGCCGATGCGGATCAACCGGGTGCTGACCGACAATGGCAAGGAGTTCACCGACCGGCTCTTCGGGCTGCGCCGCCGCTCCCCTACCGGCAATCATGAGTTCGACCGCCTCTGCGACGATCTCGGCATCGAGCACCCCCTGGCGCCGATGCACCCGCAAACCAACGGCATGGTGGAGC
>NZ_JACJFU010000135.1:0-610 GCF_014164635.1 Paracoccus sp. MC1854
CAACGGCCCGGCGTTCGTGGCCACCGCGCTGCGCGACCGGATCGCCGCGGCCGGCGCCGGAACGGCCTCTGTCGAGCCTGGATCCCCCGGGGAGGGAGGAGGATCAGGAAACGGTCCGGGGGACTGTGTGCCCGACGACGGGCCGCTGCGAGAGCTTCACCGCCAAGCTGCGCGACGAGCGGCTCACCGGCGACATCCTCTGCAGCCTCGCCGCGGCGAAGATCGTCCTCGCGGCGGGGCGCCGCCCTTGCACCACAAAGCGCCCGCATTCCTCCCCGGGCGAGTGGCCCCCCGCTCCCGAGGTCCCGCAGGGACCGCCTTCGCCACCCGGAGCATGGCGCCAGCACCCGTCATGCACCAAGATCGGAAAGGGACCACCCCAGCACGGCAGGCCAATGTGCAAGTTACCGACAAGCCGGGTGGAATGTATATTTTTGACATCCTCTCGCATTTCAACGAGCAGCTTCTCGATTCGGACGAAGCATGACCTCCCGCCTCACCCTCTACGACACCACCCTGCGCGACGGGCAGCAGACCCAGGGCGTGCAGTTCTCGGCCGCCGAGAAGGCCGAGATCGCGGCGATGCTCGACGCGCTCGGGGTGGACTACA
>NZ_JACJFU010000136.1:0-511 GCF_014164635.1 Paracoccus sp. MC1854
TAGGTTTCGTCAACCTGCATCTGATCGCCGTCCATGTAATCTCCGCGATCCTTTAGCCAAGTTTCCCGAATGCGCTGCGCGAGGAACCACGCCGTCTTCTGGGTAACACCCAACTCTCGGGCCATCTGTGTGCTTGGGATGCCCTTGCGCGCGCTGGTCAGCATGTAGATCGCCAGCAGCCACTTCTGGAGCGGCAGGCGGCTTTCGGCCAAGACCGTGCCGGTGCGAACGCTGAAATGCTTCCGGCAATTCTTGCAGCGGTAAGGCATCGGCTTGTGGCCCTTGACCTCTGTCACGTTGACAGAACCACAGTGGCCGCAGACCGGCTCTTTACTCCACCGCTGCGCCTCGAAATGCTTTCGAGCGGCTTCCTCGTCAGGAAACTTCTGGAAGAACTGGAATGTCGAGAGCGTCTCGGGGTTCGTCATGGCACGGGCTCCTTCTGGAACCTTTATAATCTAGCTAGCCACGACCGCCAAGCGAAATTTGGCTAGTTATCTATATAGTCCCC
>NZ_JACJFU010000014.1:0-64779 GCF_014164635.1 Paracoccus sp. MC1854
GCATTGCTCGGCGGACAGTGGACAGCAGCGAGAGGTTGGGCTGCCACCGCTGGGTCGTCGAACGAACGCTTGCCTGGCTCAACCGCTTCCGCCGTCTGACTATCCGCTATGAGCGACGCGCCGACATTCACGAGGCCTTCGTAATCCTCGGCTGCGCCCTCATCTGCCTCAACCAGATCAGAAGGTTTTGTTAGATGCTCTTAGTGCCATTCCGAGGTGCAGCACAGATTACCGGTTTGGACGGAACCTCCGTGATTTTCTGACGGTTCAAGGAAAAAATCCTGCGGATCGTCAAGGGAAGGTGAGGGCCGCAACATCAGGCCGGATCAGCGCGTGATATGATCGATCCTTTTTCAGCCTGCGCCGCATGATGCCTGGTTTGCCCGGCACCATGCGGCTGACACGTCACACAGCCGCGTCCAGCACCTCGTCGCAGCGGGTGCAGGTGGCGGGGTGGTCGTGGCTGCCCACGTCGGGCAGGATCTTCCAGCAGCGCTGGCATTTCTCTCCCTCGGCCTGCTCGAAGACGACGCCGATGCCGGGGACTTCGGGCAGGCGGAAGGCCTCGGCCGGGGCGGGGTCGGGGGTCAACTGGATGGCGCTGGTGATGCAGACATCTGCAAAATCGACAGAGCGGAGGGATTTCAGCAACGCGGCATCCTCGACATGGACCACGGGCGCCGCCTCAAGGCTTGCGCCGATGGTCTTGTCGGCCCTTTTCAGTTCCAGCGCGGCCGTTACCACGCGGCGGGCACGGCGGATGGCGTCCCACTTGGCGGCCAACGTCTCGTTGCGCCAGTCGGCGGGCGTTTTGGGAAATTCGTGCAGGTGGACGCTGTCCTCTTCGGACGGGAAGCGCGAGAGCCAGATGTCCTCGGTCGTGAAGGGCAGCATCGGCGCCAGCCACAGCGTCAGGCGGTGGAACAGCGCGTCCATGACCGTGCGGACGGCGCGGCGGCGGGGGCTGTCGGGCGCGTCGCAGTAAAGCGCGTCTTTGCGGATGTCGAACCAGAAGGCCGACAGGTCAACGGTGGCAAAGTCGAAAAGCGCCCGGAACACGCCTTGGAAGTCGTAGGCCGTGTAGCCCTCGCGCACGCGGGCATCGAGTTCGGCCAGACGGTGCAGGACCCAGCGTTCCAGTTCCGGCATCTCGGCGGGCGCGATCCGCTCGGCATCCGAAAAGCCCGCCAGTGCGCCCAGCATGAAGCGCATGGTGTTGCGCAGCCGGCGATAGGCATCGGCGGTGCCCTTGAGGATCTCCTTTCCGATCCGCAGGTCGGCGGTATAGTCCGACTGCGCCACCCACAGGCGCAGGATGTCGGCGCCGTATTGCGAGATTACCTCTTGCGGGGCGACGGTGTTGCCCAGCGACTTGGACATCTTCATGCCCTTTTCGTCGAGCGTGAAGCCGTGGGTCAGCACGCCCCGATAAGGTGCGCGCCCCTTGGTCGCGCAGGCCTGCAGCAGCGAGGACTGGAACCAGCCACGATGCTGGTCGGTGCCTTCAAGGTAAAGGTCGGCGATGCCATCAGGCGAGCCATCCTCGCGGTCGCGCAGCACGAAGGCGTGGGTCGAGCCCGAGTCGAACCACACGTCCAGCACATCCGTGACCTGCTCGTAGTCGTCAGGATTCACGATGCCGGACAGGACGCGATCCTTGAAATCTTCCCGATACCATACATCTGCGCCGTCCTTCTCGAAGGCTTCGAGGATACGGGCGTTTACTGTCTCGTTCCGCAGCAGGAAGTTCGCATCGTCGGGCTTGGCGCCGCGCTTTGTGAAGCACGTCAGCGGCACGCCCCAGGCGCGCTGGCGAGACAGCACCCAGTCGGGGCGGTTCTCGACCATCGAGAAGATGCGGTTGCGCCCCGAGGGCGGCGTCCACTTCACCAGCCGGTCGATCGATTCCAGCGCCCGGGCGCGGATCGTGTCGCCATGCTCGCCCATGCCATCGGCCAGCGGCTTGTCGATGGCCGCGAACCACTGCGGCGTGTTGCGGTAGATCACCGGCGCCTTGGACCGCCAGGAATGGGGATAGGAGTGCTTCAGCTTGCCCTTGGCGAACAGCGCCCCCTGCGCCGCCAGCGCCTTGATGTTTCCGACATTGGCCGGGCCTTCCTTGCCCTCGGGCGTCAGGATCGCCTGACCGCCGAAGACCGGCAGGTCGGCGCGATAGCTGCCGTCGGGCATCACGTTGTAGGTCATCGGCAGGCCATGTTTCAGGCCCATCTGATAGTCGTCCTCGCCGTGGCTGGGCGCGGTGTGGACAAAGCCGGTGCCCGCGTCCTCGGTGACGTGGTCTCCGGGCAGCAAGGGCACGTCATGGTCCCACTCGCCCGCGCCACCCTCGATCCCGCGGTAGGGGTGGGCGAGCACCAGCGAGGCCAGTTCCTTGGCCGGCACGTCGCGCAGGCGCTGCCAGTTCTCGGCTTCCAGCTTCGCTGCCTTGAAGACCTCGGGCGCGAGCCTGTCGGCCAGCAGGTAGGTGCCCGGCTTCTCTCCGCCGACCTGATAAAGCCCGTAGGCGATGTCAGGCCCGAAGGCGACGGCACGGTTCTGCGGGATGGTCCAAGGCGTCGTCGTCCAGATCACCACCGAGGCGTCCAGCAGGTCCGTTCTCATGCAGCCGTCCAGCGGCGCGAAGTCGCGCTGCGACGCGACCGGGAAGGCCACCCAGACCTGGTGGCTGGTGTGATCGTGGTATTCGACCTCGGCCTCGGCCAGCGCGGTCTGTTCGACCGGCGACCACATCACGGGCTTCGAGCCCTGATACAGCGAGCCGTTCATCAAGAGCTTCATGAACTCGCCCGCGATCACCGCCTCGGCGTGATAGTCCATGGTCAGGTAGGGGTCGTCCCACTTGCCGGTGATGCCGAGGCGCTTGAACTCCTCGCGCTGGATGTCCACCCAACCTTCCGCGAAGTGCCGGCATTCCTGGCGGAACTCGACGATGTCCACGGCGTCCTTGTCGCGGCCCGCCTTGCGATATTCCTCCTCGATCTTCCATTCGATCGGCAACCCGTGGCAGTCCCAACCGGGGACATAGCGCGCATCGCGCCCCATCATCTGCTGGCTGCGGACGATGAAGTCCTTGAGAACCTTGTTCAGCGCGTGGCCGATATGCAGGTGCCCGTTGGCGTAAGGAGGGCCGTCGTGCAGCACGAAGGGCTGGCGATCTTCGGCTTGCGCCCGAAGCCGGTCGTAGACCCCCAGCCGTTCCCAGCGTGCCAGCCACTCGGGCTCGCGCTGGGGCAACCCCGCGCGCATGGGAAAATCGGTTTCGGGAAGGAAGACGGTGTTACGGTAGTCGGGTGTCTGGTCGGCGCTCATGGGCGGAAATCCTTGGGGCAGGGCGGTCGGGCAAGCGTCATCCCGGCGGCGCGAAACCTCACGCCGCCGGGTCGCTAATTCGGGATATCCACGCCGCTGAAAGCATGGGGCGCGTTATAGGAACGGTGCCGGGCGGGGACAAGCGGCGGCGCGCCGCCTTTGGTTCGGCCGTCCTTGTCTTGGCGGGCGGGCTTTGTCACAAAGGGCCAACCAGATTGAGGCTCTTTGATGAAAGTCCTTTCCGCCGCCGAACGTCGGCTGATCGCCGCCCTGGACCGCCTGGACAACGCTGTCGAGCAGGCGGGCCGCTGGATGGCCGAGGCGATCGCGGCACCCCCGCCCCGGCCCCCGGCAACGGCCGATGCCGAGATTTCCGCCGAAGTCGCCTCGCTGCGCGAGCGTCAGGCGGCGATGCTCGCAGCCGTGCAGGCGCGCCTGTCCGAGGCGCATGAGCGCATGGCCGTCATGGGCGGAGAGGCCGCGCGGCTTGCGGCGGCCAACGAGGATCTCGCGCAGGCCAACCGGGCACTGATAGAGGCGACCGGCGGCGGACCGGAGTCCTGGGCCGAAAACGGCGAGGTCGCGACTTTTGCCGCTCTGCAGGCCGAGGTGGATGCGCTGCGTGCCGCTCGCGCGGCCGAGATCGCGCAGATGGGCGAAATCCTTGACGCGCTGGACCGAATGCTGGGCGTGACTACCGCGCCGCGCAGTCACGCGACGGACGGCCGGAACCCTGCCGATGCCGTGCAGAAACCGGAAGCTGATGCCGCCAGCACTCAGCCGCAGGACCGTCCTATGGCGATCCCGGAACCCGGCGTCCTTCGCGACGAGGACCCTCTGCCCGAGGACGAGCCTGCCGCCCATGCCGAACTGCCCGAGGACATCCCGGCCGGCGAGAGCGGCAACGGGTCTGTTGAAAAGGAAAGCCGCTGATGCCCATCGTCGAGTTCACCATCGGCCACAGGAAATACGAACTTTCCGCTCAGGAAGGCGAGGAGCGGCTGCTGAAGCGCGCGGCCGCCATGCTGGACACCGAGGCCCGCACCATCCTGGAACAGGCGGGGCGGATGCCGGAACCGCGCCTGTTGCTGTTGGCGGGGCTGATGCTGGCCGACCGGACCTCGGGGCTTGAGGATCGGCTGGTCAATGTCGAACGCGAGTTGGCGCGGCTGAAGTCGAACCCGCCGCGGGTCGAGGTGCCGGTGATCCCGCCGCAGATCGGCGAGGCGCTGGCCGAACTCGCCGCCCGCGCCGAGGCGCTGGCCGACAAGGCCGAGGAAAGTCTGACCCGCTGACTGCCAGCGCCCTGAGGGACCGCGTGCCGCAGGAATCGGGTCGCCTCGTCTGACAGGTGGGGAAATGGGACATGGCGTTGCAAGCTGTCTGGAAAGGGCAGCCGAAGGCCGTCGCTGCCCGCCACTTGTGTTGAGATTTGTCCTGCACACAGGTCCAGCCAGAGGATCAACTTTCGCCAGATCCACAGGCTGACAGACCGATCATCGGCGCATTCCGATGAAAAAGGAGGCCACGGCGGCCTCCTTCGTCTTTCGCAGATTCAGCGCGCGTCCACGGCGACGTAGTCTCGCCGGTCCTCGCCCACGTAAAGTTGGCGCGGGCGGCCGATCTTGCTGTCCGGGTCGCCCAGCATTTCCTTCCACTGGCTAATCCAGCCGACCGTGCGGGACAAGGCGAAGATCGGCGTGAACATCGAGGTGGGGAAACCCATCGCCGACAGGATGATGCCGGAATAGAAATCGACATTCGGATAAAGCTTCTTGGAAACGAAATAATCGTCTTCCAGTGCGATCCGTTCCAGTTCCTTGGCGACCTGCAGCGTCGGGTTGTTCTCGATCCCGAGGATGCCCAGAACCTCGTCCGCCGACTGCTTCATGATCTTCGCGCGCGGGTCGAAGTTCTTGTAAACGCGGTGGCCGAAGCCCATCAGGCGGAAGGGATCGTCCTTGTCCTTGGACCGGCGGATGTATTCGGGGATGCGGTCCACGCTGCCGATTTCCTGCAGCATTTCCAGCGCAGCCTGGTTGGCGCCGCCATGCGCGGGGCCCCACAGGCAGGCGATGCCCGCCGCGATGCAGGCAAAGGGGTTCGCGCCCGAGGAACCTGCCAGCCGCACGGTCGAGGTCGAGGCGTTCTGCTCATGATCCGCGTGCAGGGTGAAGATGCGGTCCATCGCCCGGGACAGTGCCGGATCGGGCCTGTATTCCTCGGCCGGGACCGAAAAGCACATGTGCAGGAAGTTCGAAGCGTAATCCAGTTCGTTCTTCGGATAAACAAAGGGCTGACCGATGGAATACTTGTAGGCCATCGCCGCGATCGTCGGCAGCTTGGCAATCAGCCGGTGCGAGGCGATCTCGCGCTGCTTGCGATCGTTGATGTCGGTCGAATCATGGTAAAAGGCCGACATCGCCCCGACGACGCCCACCATGGTCGCCATCGGGTGGCTGTCGCGGCGGAAGCCGCGGAAGAAATAGTGCATCTGCTCATGCACCATGGTGTGGCGCGTGATGATGTTCTCGAACCACTCCATCTTTTCGCGGGTGGGCAGTTCGCCGTTCAGCAGCAGGTAGCAGACCTCAAGGTAGTGGCTGTGCTCGGCCAATTGCTCGATGGGATAGCCGCGGTACCACAGCTCTCCCTTGTCGCCGTCGATATAGGTGATCGCGCTTTCGCAGGCGGCGGTCGAGGTAAAGCCGGGGTCGAAGGTGAACACATCGCCCTGGGCATAGAGCTTGCGGATGTCCACGCATTCCGGCCCCACGGTCGGGGTCAGGATGGGCAGTTCCACATCCTTGTCGTTCAGCGTGATCCGGGCAGTCTTCGCGTCGGCCATCGCACAATCCTTTTGCCATTGACCCATTCCGGGCCGGTAAGGTCGGGTTCTTTCACGCCGTGGCGTCCGCCAGACGGGAAATCGTTTCATCGCGGCCCAAGGCCAGCATCATGTCGAATACGCTGGGGGTGGCGGTCCGGCCGGCCAGAGCGGCCCGAACGGGCGCCGCGACCTTTCCCAGAACCACGCCCCGCGCCTCGGCAATCCGCTGCGCCGCCGCCTCCAGATCATCTCGCGCCCAGTTAGCATTCTGCAGCGCAGCGGTCAAATCTTCGAGTATACCTTTGGACACCGTATCAAGCGCATTTTTCGCCTTTTCGTCCGCCTCGACCGGCCGCTCGATCAGCGCGAACCTTGCCTGGTCCAGCAGTTGCGGCAGGGTGCGGGCCTTCTGCTTCAGCGCGGCCAGCGTAGGCGTCATGCGCTGCAATTGCACAGACGTCAGGGCAGGCTGGTCCGTGGCCTTCAGAAAGTCGGCCAGTTCCTGCAGCAGCGCCTCGTCCGTCATGGCGGCGATATGGTGGCCCGAGACATGCTCCAGCTTCTTGAAGTCCAGCCGCGCCGGCGCCTTGCCGATCCCGCCGAGGTCGAACCACTCCAGCGCCTGCGCGTCGTCGAACAGCTCGGCATCGCCATGGCTCCACCCCAGACGGGCGAGGTAGTTGCGCATCGCCGCCGCCGGATAGCCCAAGGCCGCATATTCGTGCAGGCCCACGGCGCCGTGACGCTTGGACAGCTTCTTGCCGTCGGTGCCGTGGATCAGCGGGATATGGGCGAAGACCGGCAGGTCCCAGCCGTTCGCCGCATAGACCTGCGCCTGCCGCGCGGCGTTGGTCAGGTGGTCGTCACCACGGATGATATGCGTCACCTCCATGTCGTGGTCGTCCACCACCACCGCGTGCATGTAGGTCGGCGTCCCGTCCGACCGCAGCAGCACCATGTCGTCCAGCTGGTCGTTGCGGAAGGTCACGTCCCCCTGCACCGCGTCATGGATCACCGTTTCGCCCTCGCGCGGTGCCCGCAGGCGGATCGCAAAGGGCGCGTCGGGCCGGGTCGCAGGGTCCGCATCGCGCCAAGGGCTGACAAAGGGCTGGTTCGGGTTCCCGGCACGCCATGCCTCGATCTCGGCGGGCGTGGTGTAGCAGGGATAGGCGGTGCCCGCCGCCATCATCTGCCGCGCCACCTCGGCATGGCGGTCGGCGCGGGCGAACTGGCTGACGGGCTCGCCGTCCCAGTCGAGGCCCAGCCATGTCAGCCCCTCAAGGATTGCCTCGGTCGCCTCGGGGGTGGAACGGGCGCGGTCGGTATCCTCGATCCGCAAAAGGAACCTGCCGCCGCGGCCGCGGGCGTAAAGCCAGTTGAACAGCGCCGTGCGCGCGCCGCCGATGTGCAGATAGCCCGTGGGCGAGGGCGCAAAGCGCGTGACAACGGGGGATGAGGGCATGGCGGGTCCTGCTTTTCGGTCTTCGGGCGGGCCTTAACCTTTCGGAAAGGACCGGAGGGATAGGATCGCGGAAGGGATACGGACAGGAACGGGGAAGAACAAGATTGACGGCGGTCGAGGCGGCGGAACCTTCCGGTGGGCGCTTCCGCGCAAGGTTGCGGGTGCTTCGGACGTTCCTGATGACTCGCGGAAGTTCGCGCGCATTGCCGACGGCCGAACGGGTGACGCGCGCCGGGCTGCTGATCTGGGCGCCAGTGCTGGTTGCCCTGGGGATCGGCGGCTGGTTCCTGCTGCGGTTCGAGCCGGGTTTGGCGCATTACGCCTTTGCCGCGGCGGGAATGGCAGGCGCTCTCTGGGCCGCGCGCATCGCGCGGGGTCGTGCGGTCGCGGGCCGGCTCGACTGGAACCGCGCCGACCTGCTACGGCTCGGCGCCATGGGCATGGCGCTGGTGCTCACAGGCTTTCTTGCGGCGGGGCTGCGCCTGCATCTCGTGGCAGCACCGGTGATGGATTACCGCTATTATGGTCCCATCGAGGGCCGCGTGGTGGAAATCGACCGCTCGGCCCGCGACCGGATGCGGGTGACGCTGGACCGGGTGGTGCTGCGCGACACAGCCCCCGGACGAACGCCCCATCAGGTGCGGCTGTCCCTGATGGGCGAACTAGCGCTTCCTGCGCCGGGCAGCCGTGTCATGCTGACGGGCCACCTGGGTCCGCCGCCCGGTCCGGCCGAGCCTAACGGCTTCGATTTCCGCCGCGCCGCCTTTTTCGAGAGGCTGGGCGCGGTCGGCTACACCCGCACGCCGATCCTGACCGTCGAGCCGGCACCCGCCCGGCGGATCGACGCGACGGCCGTCCGGTTGCGGCTTTCGCAGGCCATGCAGCAGTCCATCGGCGGGCAGGAAGGCGCGGTCGCGGCGGCCCTGATGACAGGAGACCGTTCCGGCATCGCCGAGGCCACGAACCAGATGATGCGTGATTCGAATCTTTATCACATCGTCTCGATCTCGGGCCTGCACATGTCGATGCTGGTGGGGTTCGTTTATGCGGCGCTGCGGCTGGCGCTTGCCGCGCTGCAGTCCCGTGGCGGCGGGGTGCCTGCGGGGATCGCGGTCCACAAGATCGCGGCGCTTGTGGCCCTTGTGGTGGCCACGGCCTATCTATGGATCTCGGGCGGCGGCGTGGCGACCGAGCGGGCCTGGCTGATGGTGGCGGTGATGCTGTCGGCGGTTCTGCTGGACCGCCGCGCGATCTCGCTGAGGACGGTGGCGCTTGCGGGGCTGGTGATCCTGCCGCTGGCGCCCGAGGCGCTGGTGACCTCGGGCTTCCAGATGAGCTTTGCCGCCACCGCCGCGCTGATCCTGCTGTTTCCCGCCTGGTCGCGGCGGGCGCAGGCGCTGCCTTGGATCGTCCGGGGCGTGGCTATGCTGGTGATCTCGTCGCTGATCGCGGGGCTGGCGACCTCGCCCATCGCGGCGGCGCATTTCAACCGCTCGGCGCAATACGGCCTGGTCGCGAATCTGCTGGTGGTCCCGGTCATGGGGGCGGTGGTCATGCCCGCGGGCGCGCTCGCGGCGCTGCTGGCCCCTGTCGGTCTGGCCGAGCCAGCCTTATGGCTGATGGGGCTTGGGACGCGCTGGATGCTGTTCGTGGCCGAGCAGGTGACCGGCTGGGGCGGCGCGGTGCTGACGGTCCGCGCGCCCCACTGGGCGGCGCTGCCCTTTGGCGGAACGGGGGTGACGGTCGGCCTGCTTGCCCTGCATGGAACGCGCGGCCGGCTTTCCCGGATCACCCTTTTCCTCGCAGGGCTGATGGTGCTGGGCAGCGCGGCGCTCTGGCATGCGACCGGGCGCCCCCATCTTCTGATAGCGTCGGATGGGACGGCGGTCGGGTTGATGACCCCGGCAGGACGGTCGCTGTCCAAGCCGGCCGGGGCCTTCGTGGCGGACAGCTGGCTGCGCGCCGACGGCGATCTCGCCAGTGCCGAGGACGCCGCCGCCCGACCGGGATGGCATGGCGAGCAGGGCGCGCGCCGCGCGAGCCTCGCCGGTCGGGACGTCGTTCACCTCACCGGCAAGGGCGCGGCCGGGCGGGCAGCCGACGCTTGTACCAGCGGCACGATCGTCATCCTTGCCGCCCCTGCGCTGGATGGCCTGAGTGGCGGCTGCGAACTGTTCGATCAGTCGCGCCTGTCGCTCGGCGGCGCCACGGCGGGCTTTCTGCAAGACGGGCAGATGCAGTGGATCAGCGACGCATCCGCGAACGGACGGCGGCTCTGGACCTCGCGGGCCGTGCGAAGGCAGTGGATGCCCTCTGCGGCCCCAAGGCTGTCTGACTGACGCCGCGCTGCTGCGGCGTTTCCATAGCGAGATATGGCTTTGCCTCCAGCAAGGTAGGCACGATTGTACTCCCCGAAAGGCTGTTATCGGCTTGAAGCGTGATGAGCCAACGGTGAGCCGAGGAATGGAATCAAGCTGCTCGGGGTTGGCCGCGAGAAGCAGAATCCAGAACGCCCTTCCCTCCTTCCGTCGAACCTCGGGCCTGCGGTCGTGCGTCGCATATTCCCGCGCTGCCCGGCCCGGCTCCATGATCCTGGCCGCGACCTGTTCCATATGCGTGGCTTCGATTGGAGGATGTGCCCTCGCCGGAACCGTCACGGCCAAGCGCATCCATGTCGAAGATCCGCGCGGCGCAAGTGGATGAGGTTGCCTAGAACGCTGTTCCTCCGAAGCAATCCTCTGCCGTCAACAAAGATCGCGGCGCAGGACCTCGACGATTCGGCTAGCGGCCTTGCCGTCGCCGTAGGGCGATCCGCGGGAAGCCATGGCCGCGCAGGCTGCGGGATCGTCCAGCAGGGTTTGGGCCGCCGCGCGGATCGGCTCGGACTCGGTGCCGACAAGCCGCGTCGTCCCGGCGCTGACCGCCTCGGGGCGCTCGGTCGTCTCGCGCAGCACCAGGACCGGCTTGCCCAAGGCCGGCGCCTCTTCCTGCACGCCGCCCGAATCCGACAGGATCAGCGTCGCCCGGCTCATCGCGGCGACAAACGAGGCATAGTCCAGCGGCTCGCACAGAAGGACGCGGTCCATCGCGCCGAAGCGTTCATGCACGACCCCGCGCACATTCGGGTTGTGGTGAACCGGCAGAACCATCTGGACGTCGGGATTGTCCTCGACCAGCCGCGCAAGCGCGTCGCAGATGCGGCCCAGCGGCTCGCCGAAGTTCTCGCGCCGGTGCAGCGTCACCAGCAGCAGGCGCTTGCCGGGGTCGAGGGCAAGGCCGATATGGGGTTTGGTCGCGGCCACATGGTGCAGCGCGTCGATGACCGTGTTGCCGGTCACATGGATGTCGGCCGCGGGATAGCCCTCGGCCAGCAGGCGGTCGGCGGAAAGCCGGGTCGGGGCAAAGTGCCAGCGGCTCAGGCGGCTTGCCACGACGCGGTTCAGTTCCTCGGGAAAGGGGTTGGCGATGTCGCCGGTCCGCAGCCCCGCCTCGACATGGCCGAAAGGCACCTGCGCGTAAAAGGATGACAGCGCCGTCGCCAGAACGGTGGTCGTGTCCCCCTGCGCCAGCACCGCGTCCGGCTGTTCGGCCGCCAGCACCTCCTCCAGCCGGATCAGCAGCCGCCCGGTCAGGCCGCCGAGGGTCTGGCCGGGTTCCATGATGTCCAGGTCGATATCGGGCGTGATCTCGAACAGGTCGAGCACCTGGTCCAGCATCTGCCGGTGCTGCGCCGTCGCAAGCACCCGGCATTCAAAGGAGGGATCAGCCTGCAATGCCCGGATCACCGGCGCCATCTTGATCGCCTCGGGGCGGGTGCCGACGGTGCAGAGAATCTTCTTCCTCATATCCGGTGGTCCGCTGCGATCAGCGCGCAGGCGCGGTCGTAAAGGGCGGCGTCCTGCCAGTTGGCGCGGATCAGCCGGTCGCGCAGGGCAGGGGGCAGCGCGGACAGCATCGCCTCGACCCGCTCGGCCGTGCTGTCGGGCGCGGCATCGGTGACGTTGTGGCGCGTGTCGTCGGGCAAGGACAGCGTCAGCCCGTGGCCGGCCAGGATGTCGCCGAAACGGGTGACGTCGGCCTCGAACTGCTCGGTCCGGCCCAGCAGCTCGATCCCGGCAAGGGTCCTCAGCGCGGTTCCCAGATCATAGGTGATCCCCTCTGCCGTGCGCTTGAGGACGGGCCGCGTCCGGTAGGGCGAGGCGAAGAAGCGGGTCTGCGCATTCGAGACATGGACGACCTCTGCCGGCGAGTTCAGGCAATGCTCGATCCAGCCCGCAAGGTCGTGCCGGCGCGCGGCCATCGCCGTCGTCGTCTTGTCGAAATCGGGCGCGGGCAGCGGCTCTGGCAGGGGCAGCGTTCCTTCGGGCAGGCCGGGGTTCACGGTGCGTTGGGCCTCGGCGGCCTGCCGGGTCAGTTCGGCCTCAAGCTCCTCGGGCACGAGCGAGCCCAGCGGCGTTCCGTCAGCGCGTTCCGGCCCGCGCTTGAAGCGGTAGATCGAGGCGATCCGCAGAAAGGGGTTGCGCAGGAAGATCGCGGCCAGCGCGCGGTAGCCAATCGAACTGGGCGGCGGCAGCAGGATCTGGTGCGAGGAGAACGCCACCGCCTGCGGACGGCGCATGATGATCCGGTCCAACTGGTCCTGGTCGATGGTGAAGAAGGGATAGGGACCGTCAAACAACTCGTGCCGGTCGCCGAAGTTGTGGGTGAGAACGTGATCGAAGGACGTCCCCGCGTTCTTGTAGATATGGTAATGAAGGATGACGGTCCGCATCGGGAACTTCCGGGCGATCAGCGGCCGGGCAGGCTGCCCGAGGGGCGGCCCTGCCGATAACGGTGCGGCATCCATGTGCCCCAGCGGCTTTCGAAGATGTCTCTGTTGCGCTGGAACAACTGCTGCTTTTCGCCCGATGGCAGCGCGTCGAAGCTGGCCGACAGGTGGTGGTGGCAGAAGGCGTCCTCGGCCAGCGCCATCTGCAGCCCGGCCTTGCGGAAGGTGGCGCAGTGGTCGTCGTCCTCGAACATGCCGAGGCCGTAGACCTCGGGCAGATGCCCCAGCCGGTCGAGGTCGGCGCGGCGGAACATGGCGCAGAAATAGGCGCAGACGTGCAGGGGCGTCCATGCCCCCCGGTGCCCGGTCGCAAGAACGCGAGCGGCGCGGATCATCTGGTCCATGTCGGCATAGGCGACCTCGACCCGCGCCTCGTTGCCGATGTTGTTGGTCATCGGGCCGACGATGCCGATGACGGGATTGCGCTGCAGGTGACGGACCATCGCCAGAAGCGCGCCCGGCGCAAGGAAGGTGTCGTTGTTCAGCAGCAGGACATATTCCCCGCTGGACGCGGCGATGCCCCGGTTGTTGCCCCGGGCGAAGCCGAGGTTTTCGCCGTTCTCGACCAGCAGGATACGGTCGTCCTGGCCCGCGCGGTCGCGCAGCACCTCTCGCACCTGGGGGGGCGAGCCGTTGTCCACCAGCACGACTTCGAGGTTTGGATAGACCTCGCCCCGCCCCAGCAGCGCGTGCAGCGTGGCCAGCGTCATGTCGGTGTCCGTGCCGTAATGCAGCACGATCACGGACAGCTTCGGCTCGCGCCGCATCTCGGCCAGCAGGTCGGCGGCGCGGAAGGACCAGGCGTTGTCCAGGGCATATTGCCGCAGCCGCTGGCCGAACACCGCGTCCCGTGCCAGCGGCGCCGCGCGGCGGATGGCCGCGGCGAAGCCCGCCGGATCGTCGGCGCGGAACACCAGATCGCCCGCGCGGTCGAGTTCGGGCAGCGAGGTCGAGACGGTCGGCCGCATGACCGCGGAATATTCGTAGAACTTGACCGGGTCGCAGGCCTTGATGATCGGCAGCAACTGGAAGGGAATGATCAGCACGTCCATCTGGCCGTGAAAGGCCGGCACGTCGGCATAGGGGATTTCCCCGTGCAGCGTGACATTCCGCAACCGGCCCAGCCGCAGCGGAGGCTCGGCCGTGACCGCGCCGCAAAGATGGATGTCGAAGCTCGGATTGTCGCGGGCGACGGCTTCCAGCAGGTCGGTGTCGAACCATTCGGCGATCGCCCCCACATAGCCCACGCGGATCGCGCCGGGCCTGAGCCTGCCGGCAAGCCAGGCGGGGGCGGGGTCGTCGCCCTCGCGGATGAAGTGGCTCACGTCGGCGCCGTTGCGGACCATCGCCACCTCGCGCATCGGGGCGAACTTGTCATGAAGATATTGCGAGCTGACGATCATCTTGTCGGCCCGCGCGATCATCTCCAGCTCGGCCTCCAGCACATGGGGTTCGGTGTTAGAAAAGCCGCCGATGTCGTCCATGCAGTCGAAGGTGATCTGGTATTCCGGCGACAGGTGGCGGGCGAGGTTCCACCAGAAGGGATGCTCGATCACCACATGGCTAACGGGCGAGGCGCCCACCGCATCGGCCAGCGCGTGGAAATGTTCGACCCAGGCACGCGCCTGCGCCCCGGTCGGCACCCCGGTATAGGATTGCAGCCCGCGCATTCCCCGGCCGGGCAGCCGGACCACATGGACCATCGGCGCGACCTCGCGCACGCTGCCTTCGCGCAGGTTCTGCTCCATCTCGATGAAGAAGACGCGGTGGCCTTCGGCCGCCATCCGGGTGGAAAGATGCTGCGGCCGCTGGGTGCGGAAATCCCAGTTGATGATCGACAGCACGAAGATGTCGGGCTTGTCGCCTGTCCGCGCGGGAACGGTCCCGTAGCCTGCGGCGCTGGATGCCGACAGCGGCGGAAAGGCCAGCGCCCGCGGGATGCCGCCCGGCACCGGCAGGCCGCGCTTGACGCGCTCGACGGCGGCGCCGGGCAGCACCCGGCGCAGGGTCCGGCCACCGCTGCGATAAAGCCGGCGGTAGATCGGCTTCAGGATGGTCTGGCGTTCCCGTTCAAGCCATGCCGTGGCCGAGGCGAGCGCCTGCCCCGTCGCCTCAAGCCGGGCCTCAAGCTGGGCTGCATGATCCTGCAGATGCTCGATGGTGGCCCAGCGCGCCTCGGCGATCTCGGTCATCTCGTCGCGCTGCGCCTCGGTCGCGGCGACAAGCCGTTCAAGATCGCCCGCCGCAGCGGCGGCCGCTGTTGCAGCCACGCGATGCGCCTCGCTTGCGCGCCGCTCGGCGGCAAGGGCGGCCATGCCCTCGTCCCGCTGCGCCTCGGTGGCCCGAAGCCGGGCCGTGAAGGTGGCAACGGCCTCATCCCGCTGCGCCTCGGTGGCGCGCAAGCGGGCGGTGAGGCTGGCGGTCGCCTCGTCTCGCTGGGCCTCGGTCCGGGCAAGCTGGTCGGCCATGGCGGCGAGGCTTTCGTCGCGCTGGGCCTCGGTCGATTGCAACTGCTCGGTCAGGATTGCCACGCTTTCGTCGCGCTGCGCCTCGGTCTGGCGAAGGCGGTCCTGCTGGGCGGCCAGATCGCGGCGCAGGGTGGCGGCGGCCAGATGACCGTCCCGCAAAGCGGCGGCATTCGCCTGCTCGACCGCGCGGGCCGGGGCGGACAGCGCATGGAACCGCCGGGCGAAGGGGGCAAGCCCTGCCGCTGCCGGAACCTCGCCGCGCCTTGCGGCTGCGGCGAGGGCGTCGAAGAGTTCAAGCGCAAGGTTTTCGATCAGGCCGGCGTTGGCCGTGATGTCGTCCCGCCCGTGGACAGCCTCGGGCAGAAAGGTTCCCGCAACACGCGACTGCGCCCCGCCTGGCGCGTCCTCGTCAAACAGACCCGCGATACGGGCAAGGACGGGGGAGGGGTCCTGCGCCCAGTCGGGGAACAGCACGATCTGCCGCGGCAACCCCTCGGACCCGGCAACCGCAGAGAGCGTGTGATTGATCCAGGACAGCATCGCTGCATCGGCGGCGAATCCGTTGCGGCGGTTGATCGACCGGGCCACATCGCGCGGATCGCGCAGGGCGATCAGCACCGCCCCGCGCCCGCCCCGCGCATCCAGCCACGCCCGCCAGAGGGGCAGCGTCAGCGACAAACGCGGGTCCTTGACCATGATGCGGTCGGCCTTGCCGAAGCTGGCCGCTACCGCCCTGTCTATCCGGCCCAGGATCGCATCATCCGGCGCAGGAAGGTCCAGCGGCCCGACACGGAACCACAGCGCGCCCTGATCCGACAGGATGGCCTCGTTCAGCGCGACAACGGCCTGCGGCTCGAAATGCCCGCGCGGGTTGTCGTCGGCCGGGCCACCCGCATCGCGCGGCAGCGCAAATCCCAGCGCGCCGCAGCTTTCCCCCAGGAACGAGGTCCCGCTGCGGTGCATTCCGGCAATCAGCAGCACGGTCGGGGAAGAAGGCACTGCGCATTCCTGTCTGGATCAACGGGTCGTGACCTATCGGGCGCATCCACCGGGGTCAACGCGCGGATGGGGCCACCCTGCGCGGATCGGTCAGGCGTGCCCCTCGGCCCGCAACCCGTCGAAGACGCGGCCGAGCGCGCCGTCCAGCTTGTCGAACATCTCGTCCATCTGCGCGTCGGTCAGGATGAAGGGCGGGCAGAGGACGATGGACTGCCCCAGAGGGCGGCAGATCAGGCCCATGTCGGTGCAGGTGTTGGCGATGCGCTCGCTGACCGACAGATGCGGGGGGAACGGCTCCTTCGTTTCGGCGTTCTTCACGGCCTCCAGCGCCCACATGAAGCCGACGCCGCGCAACTCGCCGATGTTCTGGTGGCGCTGCATGATGTCGCGCAGGCCCGCCTCCATCCGGGGGGCCTTGTCGATGACATTCTGCGCCAGCCCCTCGTTCATCACCACGTCGATGGCCTTCAGCGCGATGGCGCAACCGACCGGGTGGCCGGATGCGGTGAAGCCATGGGGGAACTCCTCGATCGGGGCGATGGCGGCATCAAGCCGGTCGCTGAGTTCGGGGCCGAGGATCACGGCGCCCATCGGGAAGAACCCGGCAGTGAGGTTCTTGGAACTGATGATCGCGTCGGGCATGAAGTCGTAGGTCTGGCAGCCCCAAGTGTTGCCAGTGCGGCCGAAGCCGGTGATGACCTCGTCGGCGATCAGCGGGATGCCGTGTTTTTTCAGGATCGGCTGGACCGCCTGGAAATACCCCTTGGCCGGCGGGATCACCCCGCCCGCGCCCTGCACGGGTTCTGCGAAGAAGCCCGCGATGGTGTCCGCACCCTCGCGCTGGATGGTGTGCTCAAGCTCGCGGGCGAGGCGGGCCACGAACTCGGCCTCGGATTCGCCGGCCTTCCCCTCGCGCCAGAAATGCGGGCAGGTCAGGTGGATGAATCCGTCCAGCGGCAGGCCGAAGACCTCGTTATAGGGCTTGCCGGTCATGCTGGCCGAGACGACCGTGACGCCGTGATAGGCGTTCCAGCGCGTCAGGATCTTGCGGCGCTGCGGGTTCCCTTCGGCCCTGTGCAGAAACCACAGCATCTTGACCATGGTGTCGTTCGCCTCGGACCCCGAGTTGGTGTAGAACACCTTGCCGCGCCGGAACGGAGAGACCTCGACCAGCTTTTCCGACAGCATCACCGTCTGGTCCGACATCCGCCCGAAGAAGGCATGATAGCCGGGAAAGCGGTCGTATTGCGCCTTGGCGGCCTCGATCATTCCCGGATGGTCGAAGCCCGCGACCATGTTCCACAGCCCCGAGTTCGAATCGAGCCACTTCCGGCCCTGGGTGTCGAAGACATAAGGCCCTTCGCCATGGGTCAGGACGATGGTGCCCCGGCTTTCGACGCTGGGCAGGTCGGTGAAGCCATACATCGAAACGGTTTCGGCCCGCGCGGCCCAGCTCTTGTCGTCCATGATCGCCTCCAATGCGGTTGGCGCAAGGCTACCCGGGCGGGCTGGCGGGTTCAACAAAGCCTTCGTCACGAGAGGACAGGGTGGCAGTCTAGGACATTGGTCGGGCTGTTGCAGCCTTGTGCGCAGGATCATCCTGCAGGGGCAGGGATGGAGGATGCCATGCGGAAGCTTCTGTTTGCTCTGGCCTTGCTGCCGATGCCGCTGATGGCGCAGGACCTGGCGATCCCGCCGGTCAAGATGCTGGACACCTCGCACGAGGTGCAGGACCAGCAGGCGGACCATGACCGCCGCATGGCGCTGATGGAGAGCATCCTTGCCGACGAGCTTTCGGCCGCGCTGGTCAGCCGCGAGGAGATCGCCGCCGCCTGCCCGCGCGAGACGACAGAATGCCTTGTCGCGGCCCTGCGCGAGCGAGGGGCCGAGCGGGGCCTGTTCATCGTCGTGCAGAAGACCAGCACCCTGATCCTGCAGGCCTTCGCCAGCCTCGTCGATCTGGAGGGCGAGAAGCTGGTGACGCACACCGAACTCAGCTTCCGCGGCGACAATGACGAATCCTGGGAGAAAGCGGCGCATTTCCTTGCTGACAAGCTGCGGGACGCGGGATAGCGGCGCTTTCCCCTGCCGCCCCAAGGCGCTATATGGCCCGGGTTCCACGGAAAGCGCGCCATGACCGACCAGACCCCAAAGCGGCTGTTCATCAAGACCTACGGCTGCCAGATGAACGTCTATGACAGCCAGCGCATGGTCGAGGCCATGGGTGCGGAAGGCTATGTCCAGACCGACCGCCCCGAGGATGCGGACATGGTGCTGCTGAACACCTGCCACATCCGCGAGAAAGCAGCCGAAAAGCTGTATTCCGACCTCGGGCGGCTGAAACCCCTGAAGGGCGCGCGGCCCGACCTGAAGATCGGCGTCGCGGGATGCGTGGCGCAGGCCGAGGGCGAGGAAATCATCCGCCGGATGCCGCTGGTCGATCTGGTCGTGGGTCCGCAGGCCTATCACCGCCTGCCCGCGATGGCGCGGGGCGATGCGCCCGCCGTCGACACCGACTTCCCGGCCGAAGACAAGTTCGACCACCTGCCGCCGCGCGCCGCGACCCGCCGGGCGCCGGCAGCCTTCCTGACCGTGCAGGAGGGCTGCGACAAGTTCTGCGCCTTCTGCGTCGTCCCTTATACGCGCGGGGTCGAGGTCAGCCGTCCGGCCGAGCGCATCCTGTCCGAAGCCCGCGACCTGGTGGCGCGTGGGGTGCGCGAGATCACCCTGCTGGGCCAGAACGTCAACGGCTGGCACGGTGATGCGGGCGAGGGCTTCGGCACCCTGATCCGCCGCATCGCCGGGATCGAGGGCCTTGACCGCATCCGCTATACGACCAGTCATCCGAACGACATGGGGGGCGACCTGATCGAGGCGCACCGCGACATCCCGCAACTGATGCCTTACCTGCACTTGCCCGTGCAATCCGGGTCGGACCGCATTCTCAAGGCGATGAACCGCAAGCACACGGCGGATCAGTATCTGCGCCTGATCGACCGCATCCGCGCGGCGCGGCCCGACATCATGCTGACCTCGGACTTCATCGTGGGCTTCCCCGGCGAAATGGAAGAGGACCACGCCGCGACCCTGTGGCTGGTGGAACAGGTGGGCTTCGGCACCGCCTTCAGCTTCAAGTATTCCCCGCGTCCCGGCACCCCCGCCTTCGACCGCCCGCTGGTCGAGGATGCCGTGGCAAATGCGCGACTGCAGGAACTGCAGGCGTTGCTGGACCGCCAGCAGAAGGCGGCGCAGGTCTCGATGGTCGGTCGGACGCTGAGCGTGCTGTTCGAGAAGCCGGGCCGGATGCCGGGGCAACTGGTCGGCAAGTCGGACTACCTGCATTCCGTCTTCGTCCATGCGCCTCAGGCACAGGTGGGCGATCTGGTGCAGGTGCGGATCAAGGCCAGCGCCTCGAACTCGCTGGAGGGCGAGCTGGCCTAGAACCCTTGGGTCAGGATGTCGATGGCGGGGAAGATTTCGTCGCGCCACGGCGTGGCCGATCCAATCGCGGGGCCGCATCACCGACATCTGCGGGATGCGGACCATCCATGTCCGGCCGTCGAACAGGATCACCGGCGTCAACTGCGCAAGCGTCGCGCGTTCATCCACCCGGAACATCGGCGCGACAAGGCGCGATTGCGGCAGGTCGATCAGATCCGTCTGCACGTCCACGACATGCAGCCCGTCGGGCAGGCGGTGGATGTCGAACTGCGCCAAGGTTCAGAACATCCGGTATTTTTCAAGCGGAAGCCCATGCTCCTCGACGTCGCGGGCCTAGGCCGCAAGCGCCTCGCGGTTCTCCTCGACCCAGCGGCGGTTGCGTTCCAGCTTGACGGCGTGGCGCAGCGCGTCCTCGGCGATGCGGGACAGGTTCAGGCCGTAGTCGCGGGCCTCGTGGACGACAGAGTCCTCGACGGTCAGGTTCAGGCGGGCGCGCATTGGGTTCACCTCGGGGTCATGCGCATGAAGGATGCGCGCCCCGCTGGCGCCTGTGAATCGGCGGCGAAGGGCTGCGGCGCCACTGTGTAGGCCAGATGCAGCGGATGGCGCGGCTGGCCTGCCTTGGTCAGGCCGAGGTGCAGCGGTTCGGCCCCCGCGCGACGGAACAGTGCCAGCGCCGCCTGCGCGCGATCCGGCGCGGCGTGCATCCCCCAGCCGCAGATGACCCGACGCGCCCACGCCGCCGCATCCTGCAGGGCGGCGTCGTTCCCTTCGCCAACCGGATCGACCGCGGTGCGCAGATCCTTCGGATAGGTCGCGCGGAAGGCGTAGAGGTTCACGATCCGGTAGGCGCCGCAGCCCATCGCGCGGCTCCGCGCCTCGCAGCGGGCGATGGTGGGATCGTTGCGGCGCTCGTCGGCGGTCGAGGGGTTCAGCATCACCCAGACCAGCCGCGGCAGCGCCGCATCCCAGGCCCGCGTAAGGGCATAGCGGTAGCGTTCGCAATCCGAGAACACCGCTTCGGACTCGACCCCGCCAGCCTGATGGCGGCGGATCAGCGCCATGCTTCCTGCTCGCTCCGGCGGAACGGCAGCAGCACCAGCCCGGCAAGTAACCAGCCCAGCAGGAAGCCGAAGCCGGTCGCCCAGAAACCGGCCGCCGTCAGCGGCACCGCCGGGCGAAAGTCGCCCCAAGTCGCGGCCAGCGTCTCGGTGTCGCGCATCCGGTGGGGCAGGGCGATGCGTTCCAACGGCGAGGCCGCGCGCAGAAGGTCAAGGTCGCTTTCGATCCGGGCCAGCCGCACGAACACCCGGCCCATGTCCTGCCCGTGCGAATCGAGGAATGCGGACCCTGCGATCTGCTCCAGCGCCGCTTGCCGGGTCAGACCGGCGCGGTCGGCGCTGGTGTCGAACTCGGCCGCGACCTGGCGCAGGGCGTCCGCCTGGCCGCCCAGCCGCTGGACATACTGGTCCGAGAAGGCCGGGAACTGCGACAGCGCCAGCGCGAAGGCCAGCGCCATCAACAGGCGGAACAGCCCGCTCACGGCTTGTAGGCCGCCGCGAGGATGGGGGCGTAGATGTCGGCCAAGCGGGACACGGCTTCCGAGGCCGATATTTCGGCCGACTCGCCCGTGCGGCGGTTGGTCAGTTCGACCACGTTGTTCGCCAGACCGCGCGGGCCGACGGTGATCCGCCAGGGCAGGCCGATCAGGTCCATGGTGGCGAACTTGGCGCCCGCGCGCTCGTCGCGGTCGTCATACAGCACCTCAAGACCCCTTGCGGAAAGTTCCCGCTCCAGCGCCTCGCAGGCGCTGTCGGTGGATGCGTCGCCCTGCTTGAGATTGACCAGCCCGACGTGGAAGGGCGTCACGCCCTCGGGCCAGATGATGCCGCGGTCGTCGTGGCTGGCCTCGATGATCGCGCCCAGCAGGCGGGAAACGCCGATACCGTGCGAGCCCATGTGGACGGGCACGCGCTGCCCGTCGGGACCCACGACCGTGGCGCCCATCGGTTCGGAATACTTGGTGCCGAAGTAGAAGATCTGGCCGACCTCGATGCCGCGGGCGGACTTGCGGCGTTCCTCGGGGACTTCGGCGAACAGCGCCTCGTCATGGGTCTCGTCGGTGCGGGCGTAGCGGCTGGTGAACTCCTCCAGCACGGCGGCACAGGCGGCCTTGTCGTCATAGTCGATCTGCCGATTGCCAAAGGTAAGGTCGGTGATCTGGCTGTCGTAGAAGACCTCGGATTCGCCGGTTTCCGCCAGCACGAGGAACTCGTGCGTGTTCTCGCCGCCGATGGGGCCGCTGTCCGCCCGCATCGGGATGGCCTGCAGGCCCATGCGTTCATAGGTCCGCAGGTAGCTGACGAGGTGCCGGTTATAGGCGTGCAGCGCGTCCTCGCGCGTCAGGTCGAAGTTGTAGCCGTCCTTCATCAGGAACTCGCGGCCCCGCATGACGCCGAAGCGGGGGCGGATCTCGTCGCGGAACTTCCACTGGATCTGGTACAGCGTCAGCGGCAGGTCCTTGTAGCTGTTGACATGGCCGCGGAAGATGTCGGTGATCATCTCCTCGTTGGTGGGGCCATACAGCATTTCGCGCTTGTGGCGGTCGGTGACGCGCAGCATCTCCTCGCCGTAATCGTCATAGCGGCCGGATTCGCGCCACAGGTCGGCGGGTTGCAGCGTGGGCATCAGGACAGGGATATGGCCCGCGCGCTGCTGTTCCTCGTGCACGATCTGCTCGACCCGGCGCAGGACCTTCAGGCCCAGCGGCAGCCAGGAATAGATGCCCGCCGACTGCTGCTTGATCATGCCCGCGCGCAGCATCAGCCGGTGGCTAACGATCTGCGCCTCGGAAGGGTTCTCTTTCAGGACGGGCAGGAAATAGCGCGACAGACGCATGGGATTGACCTTTGGCGAGTTCAGGCGCCGGGTTAGCGGATCACCCCGCGCGGGGCAACGGTCGCGGCCGGGCGCAAGCGTGCTTGCGCCGCTGGGCGGGACGCGACAAAGAAGATCACGGGCGGGGCTTTCCCGCAGGCACCATGGCCGCACCCCGGCCGGGAACGGAGCGTTTCGCAATGCGGTTTGCCGGCAGCAAGCAGGCCATCTGGTGGAGCGCGGTGGCGCTGATCCTCGCGCTGGTCCTCTGGGTGCTGGGCGGCGCGATCATGCCCTTCCTGCTGGGCATGGCCATCGCCTATTTTCTTGATCCCGTGGCGGACCGGCTGGAACGGGCGGGGCTGTCGCGGGTGCTGGCGGTTGTGCTGATCACCGCCATCGTGGTGCTGGCGCTGGCTGCTGCGCTGGTCTGGCTGGTGCCGCTGCTGATCCGGCAGGGCACGCAACTGGTCGAGACCGCCCCCGCGATGATCGACCGCCTGCAGGAACTGGTGCAGCGCCGCTTTCCGCAGCTGCTGCCGGACGGCGGCTTCATCGACACCGCGATCGAGCGGGGGCGCGAGACGCTGGCGGCCAGCATGGGCATGATCGTCGGCACGGTGATGGGCTCGCTCAACGGGGTGATCGGCTTCGTCATGGTCATGGTGATCTCGCCGGTCGTGGCCTTCTACATGCTGCTGGACTGGGACCGGATGGTGCGCCGCATCGACGCGCTGCTGCCGCGCCCGCATCTGGACACGCTGCGCGGCATCTTCGGGCAGATCAATGACAGCATCTCGGGCTTCGTGCGGGGGCAGGCGGTCGTCATCCTGATCCTCGCGGTGTTCTATTCGGTGGGGCTGGCGATCGTTCAACTGCCCTTCGGCATTGTGATCGGGGTCTCGGCGGCTTCGCTGTCCTTCATTCCCTATGTGGGCACGCTGCTGGGTGGCGTCATGTCCATCGGGGTCGCGCTGTTCACCTTCTGGGGGGAACCGGCGAGGATCATCGCGGTGGCGGGCATCTTCGTCGCGGGGCAGATGCTGGAAGGCAACTACCTGCAGCCCAAGATCGTGGGTGGCCATGTCGGGCTGCACCCGGTCTGGCTGATGCTGGCGCTCAGCGTCTTCGGCACGCTCTTCGGCTTCGTCGGGCTGCTGGTCGCGGTGCCGCTGGGCGCGGCGTTGGGGGTGATCGTGCGCTACTCGGTCGATCGCTACAAGGTCAGCCCGCTTTACACGGGGGCCGAGGCGCCGGCCCCCGTGCCCACGCCCACGCTGGTCGAGCTTGTGCCGCGCGGCACCGTCGCGCACCGGGTAGAGAGCCAGCAGCGCACCCACCGGGAGGCCATGCGCGACGCCCGCATCGAATCGGCCCGCGACGAGGCCGCCATTATCGCCATCGAGGCCGCCGAGGAGGATCATGCCAAGGTCGCCGTCGCCGAGGTCGAGGTGAAATGGCCCGACGCGCCGCCTGTGATGGGCACCGGGCAACCGAACCCCCGCGTGCGGACCTGGGGCGGGCGCACCGAGGACGGCACCGACCCGCAGGAGCCGGAGGAGCGACGCGCGCCCCGCACCGCCGCCGAGATGATCGAGGAAGGACGGAAGGGCTGAGCGGGGTGGCGCGGCAACTGACGCTTGATCTGCGGACGCCCCCCGCCCTGTCGCGGGCGGATTTCCTACCCGCACCCGCCAATGCCGAGGCCATGGCGCTGCTGGACCGCCCGCGCGACTGGCCGCAGGGCCGGTTGCTGCTGGTCGGGCCCGAGGCCTCGGGCAAGTCGCATCTCGCGGCCTTCTGGGCGGCCGAGAACGGGGCGCAGCGGGTCCGCGCCTCGGCCCTGCGGCCCGAGATCGCGGATACGCTGGTGGGACAGGACGGCGCGCTGGTGGTCGAGGACGCCCATCGCGCAGGGGGCGCGGCGGGGGCAGAGCTTGCGCTGTTCCACCTGTGGAACCTTTCCGCCGAGCGGGGGGCGCTGCTGCTGATCACGGCACGGACGCCACCCCGCGACTGGGGGCTGGCGCTGCCCGATCTTGCCTCGCGCATGGCCTCGACCGCGCTGGTGCGGCTGGAACGCCCGGACGAGCCGCTGCTGACTGCCGTGCTGGTCAAGCTGTTCGCCGACCGCCAGTTGTCGCCCGGACCGGGTGTCGTCGAGGCGCTGGTGCGCCACATGGACCGGGACTTGGGCCTTGCCCGCCGCCTCGTGGCCGAGATCGACCGCGCCGCCTTGTCCGAAGGGCGGGCAGTGACGCGGCCGCTGGCGATGGCGGCGCTGGAGCGGCTGAACGGCGGCCTTGCCTGAGGCTGCGCGGTCGCAGCGGGGGTTTTCCCCGGGATGTCCGACCCGGAAAGAAGCACAAGGCCTTGAGATGCCGGGCCGCATCCGTTTGACAGCGGGACGCATGGGGGCCACAAGTCGGGCGGTTGCTTGATCCTTGCCGCGTGATCGTTTCATGACCCAGGCTGACTTCCTGAAATGCCCGTTCCCGCCGGCGCGCGCCCTGCCGGACGGGCCGCCGACCGGGCCTGCCCGCTTCTTCAACCGGGAAATGAGCTGGCTCAGCTTCAACTGGCGGGTGCTGGACGAGGCGAGGAACCCGCGCGTGCCGCTCTTGGAACGGCTGCGGTTCCTGTCGATCTCGGCCACCAACCTTGACGAGTTCTATACCGTCCGCGTCGCTGGGCTGATGGAACTTGTGCGCGAGGGGAACGCCACGCCCTCGGACGACGGATTGACGCCGGCCGAGCAGTTGAGCCTGATCAACGCCGACGCCCGCCGCCTGATGGGCGCGCAGCAGACCGTCTGGAACAAGCTGCGCCGCGAGATGGAGCGCGCGGGAATCGTCATCCTGTCGCGGTCCCGCGTCACCCGTGCCGAGGCCGCCTTCCTGCGCCAGCATTTCATCGAACAGGTGTTTCCGGTGCTGACGCCCATGGCGGTCGATCCGGCGCATCCCTTTCCCTTCATCCCGAATGCCGGCTTCAGCCTTGCGCTGGAACTTGCCCGCGAATCCGACGGGCAGCAGATGCAGGCGCTTCTGCCGATTCCGGGCCAGCTCAAGCGGTTCATCCCCCTGCCGGGCGGGCAGCGCTTCCTGCGGTTGGAAGACCTGCTGCTGATGCACCTGTCGCGCCTGTTCCCCGGCTATCGCGACATTGGCCATTGTGGCTTCCGGGTTCTGCGCGATAGTGACCTCGAGGTCGAGGAGGAGGCCGAGGACCTCGTGCGCGAGTTCGAGACGGCGCTGAAACGCCGCCGACGCGGCGAGGTGATCCGCCTGAAGATCACCGCCGGCTCGCCCGACCGCCTGCGCCGCACCATCATGCAGGAACTGGACGTCGGGTCCGATGAGATGGTCGAGGTCGAGGGCCTGCTGGGCATGGCCGATGTGCGCGAACTGGTGCTGGACAGCCGCCGCGACCTGCAATGGCCCTCGTTCACGCCGCGGGTGCCGGAACGGGTGCAGGACCACGACGGCGACATGTTCGCCGCGATCCGGCAAAAGGACATGCTGCTGCACCACCCCTACGAGACCTTCGACATGGTCATCCGCTTCCTGAACCAGGCGGCGCGCGACCCGGATGTGGTGGCGATCAAGCAGACGCTTTACCGCACCAGCCGCGACAGCCCGATCGTGGACGCGCTGTGCGAGGCGGCCGAAAGCGGCAAATCCGTCACCGCGCTGGTCGAGCTCAAGGCCCGCTTCGACGAGGCCGCGAACATCCGCCAGTCGCGGCGGCTGGAACGGTCGGGCGCCCATGTCGTCTATGGCTTCATGCAGATGAAGACCCACGCCAAGATTTCCAGCGTGGTCCGACGCGAGGGCGAGCGGCTGGTGACCTATACCCATTACGGGACAGGCAATTATCACCCGATCACCGCGCGCATCTATACCGACCTGTCGCTGTTCACCTGCGACCCGGCGCTGGGTCGCGATGCGGCCAAGGTCTTCAACTTCCTGTCGGGCTACGTCCAGCCCGAGGGGCTGGAAAACCTCGCCATCAGCCCCATCGACCTGAAATCGACGCTGATTGACCTGATCGGGCGCGAGGCCGAATTCGCCCGCCGTGGCCGCCCGGCCGAGATCTGGGCCAAGATGAACAGCCTGATCGAGAAGGACGTGATCGACGCTCTTTACGCCGCATCCAACGCGGGCGTGAAGATCAACCTCGTGATCCGCGGCATCTGCGGCGTCAGGCCCGGCATCGCGGGGCTGTCGGAAAACATCCGGGTCAAGTCCATCGTCGGGCGCTTCCTGGAACACAGCCGCATCGTCTGCTTCGGCAACGGCCACGGGCTGCCCTCGCGCAAGGCGCGGGTCTTCATCAGTTCGGCCGACTGGATGGCCCGAAACCTGTCCCGCCGGGTGGAAACCCTGGTCGAATGCATGAACGACACGGTCAAGGCCCAGATCACCAGCCAGATCATGGCCGCCAACATGGCCGACGAGGCGCAGAGCTGGCTGTTGCAACCAGATGGCCGCTATCTGCGTCATCTTCCCGAGGATCGTGACGACCTGTTCAACTGTCACCGCTTCTTCATGGAAAACCCCTCCCTGTCGGGGCGGGGCACGGCTGGGGCAGGAGACGTGCCGGCCCTGACCCACGCCAGCGAGTGAACCTCGACCGCGGCCGGGCCTGTCGTCCCGTCGCCAGCCAGTGAGAAGACCGATGAACGTGACGACCGCCCCCGGCCAGAAACCTTCCCCCTTCGGCAAGCAGGGATTGCCCATCCGCTCGGCGCGCGAATTGAAGCGGGTCGGGGTCGTGGATGTGGGGTCGAACTCGATCCGCCTTGTCGTCTTCGACGGCGCCGCCCGCAGTCCCGCCTATTTCTACAACGAGAAGGTCATGGCCGGGCTGGGGCAGGGGCTTGCCACGACCGGCCGGCTGAACCCCGAGGGCGTGGTCCGAGGGATGGCCGCGCTCAAGCGGTTCGCGGCGCTGGCCCGCGGGATGGGGATCGAGGATCTGACCTGCGTTGCCACTGCCGCCGTGCGCGAGGCCGAGGACGGCCCCGCCTTTCACCGCGCCGTCACCCGCCAGACCGGCCTGAAGCTGGTGGTGATCGAGGGCACGGAGGAAGCGCGCCTGTCCGCCCAGGGCGTGCTGCTGGGTTGGCCCAACGCCCGCGGGCTTGTCTGCGACATCGGCGGCAACTCGATGGAGGTGGCAGAGGTCGGCAATGGCACCGTGGGACGCCGCGCGTCGTCCCCGCTGGGTCCCTTCCGGTTGCAGCAGGTCGAGGCCAAGGGCCTCAAGCGCCATATCGAGACGGTGATGGAGGGGCTGGTCGAGGCCGTGGGCGCCGACCACGAACTGATCTACCTGGTCGGCGGATCGTGGCGGGCGATCGCGCGTCTGGACATGGAACGGCGCGGCTATCCCATGACGGTGCTGCACGAATACCGCATGACGCCCGACGCCGTGGCGGCCACGGCCAAGTTCATCGCCCGCATGAACCTGTCCGAGCTGAAGGCGCTGACCGGGATTTCGGCGTCCCGCCTGGAACTGGTGCCCCTGGCGGTGCAGGTGCTGCGCCAGCTTGTCCAGACGTTCCAGCCGCGCGAGATCGCTGTCAGTTCATATGGCATCCGCGAGGGGCTGCTTTACGAACAGATGTCCGACAGCATCCGCCGGCGCGACCCGCTGATCGAGGCCGCCCGCTTCACCGAGCGGCAGATGTCCCGCATCCCCGGCACGGGCAAGAAGCTTCACCAGTTCCTGTCGCCCTTGTTCGAGGGCGCCCCGCCCGAGCGTCACCGCCTCGTCCGCGCGGCCTGCCACCTGCACGACACGAGCTGGCGGGCGCATCCCGACTACCGGGCCGAGGCGTGCTTCGACAACGTGACGCGCTCGAACCTTGCTGCGCTGTCGCACCCCGAGCGTGTGTTCCTGGGGCTGGCGCTGCTGAACCGCTACAAGAACGGGCGCGCCGTCGGCACGTCGCCGATGGCGCCGCTGCTGAAGCTGCTCAGCGACGAGGAGATCCGCGACGCGGAAACCTTGGGTCGCGCCATGCGCTTCGGCGCGATGTTTGCCATCGGCGAACCCGCCGAGGCGGGGACGTTGACGCTGGACCGCGAGGCCGGGACCCTGACACTGACCCTGACCCGCACCGGCCGCAACCTGATGGCCGAGGTCGCCGAGGCCCGGCTGAAGGCGCTTGCGGCGGGAATGGGTGTCGAGGCGGTGGTCAACTGAAACCATGCTGCGGGCCGTTCTGCCGAAGGCAGGACGATTGCGGTTTCAGGCAGCGTGAATTTCCTCGATCCGGGGATGTCCTCTGGCATCGGTATAGCCACGGTGCCAGTGGTAGTTCCACAGCCCTTCATGGGCATCGAACGTATCTGCCAACGAGGATCTGAAAGCCAGGTATCCTTTTGCCTGTCTCAATCTGCCCAGGACCACGCTCGGCAGACGCCTCCTGAGAGGAATGATGTGCTCGCTTCTTTCCATGCGTTCGCGCAGCCCGACGCCGAGTCCATGCCGATAGGCGCGAAAGTTCCAGAACGACGGAGAAACCTGATGCGGGCGGACAATGTGCTGGACACGCGGGCCTGACGCAAAGAAGGACCTGTATCCCAAGGACTCAAGGCGCAGGCAGAATTCGGTTTCGCTGCCCATGGGGTAGGTCCTGTTGTTCGCATTGGGGCCGATGGCCTCGTTGAAGGTGATCCCCTTGTCGAACACGGCCCGGCGAACGGCCATGTTGGGACCGAAGATGTCGCCCGCGTCGATCGGGCCTTCCATGTGGTTGCAGGCGGCAAACAACTCCGCGAAATGGAAGCGGGACTCGAGCATCCACGCCGGGGGCTCCTTCTGGAACAGCAGATCGACCTGGCCGCCGAACAGGTCGAAATCGGGCTGGGCCTTCGCAATACGCGCCCACTGATTTAGAAGATCAGGGGCCGGAATCGCGTCGTCATCCGTGACAACGATCAGCGATCCTTCAAGCTTCGGCAAAGCCGCATTCAGCGCACCATTCTTCCCTGGCACCGGATGATTGATGACGGTCAGAGGCAAGCGTGAAGAATAGCTGCGAAGGCATTCCGCTGTTTCATCGGTGCTGGCATTGTTCACGACAACCATGTTCCAGGTGCAGTCGCAGCTTTGACGGGCATACGCATCCAGAACGAAAGGCAGCACATCCGCACCGTTGTGCGTCGAGAACAGAACAGTCAAATCCATGGCAGACAATCAACCAACATCCTGAACCCTGCTGTTTTGCAGCCAGGGTGTGAACTCTGTAAAGTAGCGGATAAATGCATGAACCCGGGGCTTGGTTTCCGGTTTCCTCGTACCCTGCAGGATAATGTGCCTTTTCATGGCTCGGGCAAACACAAAGGGCGCCCGCAGGCGCCCTCTGGTCTTCTTCCGCTTTATCAGCGGATCACATCATGTCCATGCCGCCCATGCCGCCCATGCCGCCGCCGGCACCGGCCGCCGACTTCGGCTCGGGCTTCTCGGCGATCATGGCTTCGGTGGTGATCAGCAGGCCCGCGACCGAGGCGGCGTCTTCCAGCGCGGTGCGGACGACCTTCGCGGGGTCGATCACGCCGAACTTGAACATGTCGCCATATTCCTCGGTCTGCGCGTTGAAGCCGAAGGACTTGTCATCCGATTCACGCACCTTGCCCGCGACCACGGCGCCGTCGACGCCGGCGTTTTCCGCGATCTGGCGCATCGGAGCCTCAAGCGCCCGGCGGACGATGGCGATGCCGGCGTTCTGATCGGAGTTCTCGCCTTCCAGTCCTTCCAGCGTCTTGGCGCCCTGAACCAGGGCCACGCCGCCGCCGACGACGATGCCTTCCTGCACCGCGGCGCGGGTGGCGTTCAGCGCGTCATCGACGCGGTCCTTGCGCTCCTTCACCTCGATCTCGGTCATGCCGCCGACGCGGATCACGGCCACGCCGCCGGCCAGCTTGGCAACACGCTCCTGCAGCTTTTCCTTGTCGTAGTCCGAGGTGGTTTCCTCGATCTGCTGGCGGATCTGGGAAACGCGGGCCTCAATCTCGGACTTTTCACCGGCACCGTCGATGATGGTGGTGTTGTCCTTGTTGATCGTGATCCGCTTGGCGCGGCCGAGCATGTCGATGCCGACATTCTCAAGCTTCATGCCGAGGTCTTCCGAGATCACCTGACCGCCGGTCAGGATCGCGATGTCCTGCAGCATGGCCTTGCGGCGATCGCCGAAGCCCGGCGCCTTGACGGCCGCGACCTTCAGGCCACCGCGCAGGCGGTTGACGACCAGCGTGGCCAGCGCCTCGCCCTCGATGTCCTCAGCCACGATCAGCAGCGGCTTGCCCGACTGGATCACGGCTTCCAGCAGCGGGACCATCGGCTGCAGCGAGGACAGCTTCTTTTCGTGCAGCAGGATCAGGCCGTCTTCCAGTTCCGCGACCATCTTTTCGGGGTTGGTCACGAAATAGGGCGACAGGTAGCCGCGGTCGAACTGCATCCCTTCGACGACTTCGACCTCGGTCTCCATCCCCTTGTTTTCTTCGACGGTGATGACACCCTCGTTGCCGACGCGCTGCATCGCCTGGGCGATCTGCTCGCCGATGAAGGCTTCGCCGTTGGCCGAGATGGTGCCGACCTGGGCCACTTCGGCGCTGTCGGACACGGGGCGCGAGGCCGACTTGATCGATTCCACGACCTTGGTCACGGCCAGGTCGATGCCGCGCTTGAGGTCCATCGGGTTCATGCCGGCGGCGACGGCCTTCAGACCTTCCTTGATGATCGCCTGGGCCAGGACTGTCGCGGTGGTGGTGCCGTCGCCCGCCTCGTCATTAGTGCGCGAGGCCACTTCGCGGACCATCTGCGCGCCCATGTTCTCGAACTTGTCGGTCAGTTCGATTTCCTTGGCGACGGTGACGCCGTCCTTGGTGATGCGCGGTGCGCCAAACGACTTGTCCAGGATCACGTTGCGGCCCTTCGGACCCAGCGTCACCTTGACCGCATCGGCGAGAATGTTCACGCCCTTCAGCATCCGATCGCGCGCGTCGGTGCTGAACTTGACTTCTTTACCAGCCATTTATTCGTTCCTTGTCTGAGGGTTGAAGCGATGCCGTCAGGGATCAGCCGATGATCCCGAGGATGTCGCTTTCCTTCATGATGAGCAGCTCTTCGCCGTCCAGCGTCACTTCGGTGCCCGACCACTTGCCGAACAGGATACGGTCGCCGGCCTTGACCGCCGGTGCGATCAACTCGCCCGAATCCTTGCGGGCGCCTTCGCCCACGGCGACGATCTCGCCCTCGGCGGGCTTTTCCTTGGCGGTGTCGGGGATGATCAGGCCGCCCTTGGTCTTTTCTTCCGACTCGACGCGGCGGACCAGCACGCGGTCGTGCAGCGGTTTGAATGTCATCGTGAACACTCCGATATTTCAGGTTGCAGTGTGTTGTTGGCACTCAGACCAGCCGAGTGCCAATGGCGTCGAGATAGGCCAGCCTCACGAGGGTGTCAACCCGTGGATGCACGGGTTGGGACGGCCGGGTCCCTGTGCCTAGATGGCATCGGGAATGAAAGGAAACCGCCCATGAACCTTGTCACCCGCCTGCTTGCGCCAATGGTGGCCGCTGCCGCCCTGCTGCTGGCCACCGGCCCGGGCCATGCGCTGACCGATCCCGGCCGCGCCAGCGGGACGGATGCGCCCCTCTGCACCGGCGCCGACCTGATGGCGGATCTTCCCGCCGAACGGCAGGCGCAGATCGCCGAGGCCGTGGCGGCGACCCCCTATGCGCAGGGCATCCGCTACCGCGCGACCAGGGGTGACGCGGTGATCGAGATCGTCGGCACCTATCACTTCGGCGACCCGCGCCACGATCCGACGGTGACCGCCATGCGCCCCTTGATCGAAGACGCAGGCGCGCTGCTGGTCGAGGCGGGGCCAGACGAGGAACGCCGCCTGACCGCCGCGCTGGCCGACGACCCGTCGCTGATGGTGGATGCCGATGGCCCGACGCTGCCCGAGCGGATGGACGATGCCGAATGGCGGGAACTCAGCGCCGCCATGGCCGCGCGTGGCCTGCCCGCGATCATGGTCAGCCGCCTGCGGCCCTGGTATGTCGCGATGATGCTGGGGCTGTCCCCCTGCATGATCGAGGCCGCGCAATCTGGGGATGGTGGCGAGGGCCTCGACCATCGGCTGATCGAGGTCGCCGAGGACAGCGGCACGCCCATCCTTGCGCTGGAACCCTGGGACACCGTCTTCGGCATCTTCCGCGACCTGACGCCCGAAGAGGAGCTGGACATGATCCGCGCCGCGTTGCCCGCGGCGCAACTGGCCGATGACTATGCCGCGACGACGCTCGAAGCCTATTTCCGTGGCGACATCTGGGCGATCTGGGAATACGGGCGGCTGGATGCCTACGACTCGGGCCTGCCGCGCGAGGCCGTGGACCGCCAGTTGCAGCTTGCCGAAGCGCGGCTGATGACCGAGCGGAACAGATCGTGGATCGAGCCGTTGACGCAGGCGGCGGACAAGGCCGCGGCAGAGGGCAGGCCGGTCGTCGCGGCCTTCGGAGCGCTGCACCTTCCGGGCGAGACCGGGGTGCTGCGGCTTCTGAAACGCGATGGCTGGACGATTACAGGGGACAGGGAATGAGCAGGACCGACAACCGCTGGGCCGACGAGGAAGCCTTGTGGACCATGGGGGCCGCCGAGGCGTGGCGCCGGATGCATCCCTCCTGCGTGATGGTTTTCCCAAAGGGGCTGATGCAGGGCGGCGAGGTCCGGACCTGGCTTGACGCCGGCCGCCGCTGGACCGCCGCGCGGCTGACCGACCGCCGCATGGTCGAGACCGAGGATTGCGTCGTCCTAGCCTATCGCGTCACGGCGAATGGCAAGAACGGCGACACCGAGGCGCTGTGCAGCTCGACCTGGGTGCGGCAGAAGGACGACTGGCAGATGATCCAGCATCAGCAGACGACGATCACCGGGTAGGCCCCGCGCCGCTTCACGCCCTCGCAGGGGCGGCATGCCATCCCGAACCCGCCACGATGGGCCGCTAGCCGCACGGATTCTCCGGCGGCCAGCGCCAACGCATCGCCATCTGCGCCCATCTTCTTCGTGCAAGTATCCCGGGGGTCCGGGGGCTGGCCCCCGGTCCGGCGCTGCCGCCTGCGCGGCGGTTCTGCTTCACAACAGGCCTCCCCGCACCTATAAGCCGCCGCGACTCCGCCATGAAGGGATGCTCCATGATCCAGGTTTTCGGCCACAAGGCCCCCGACACCGACTCGACCGGCTCGCCCCTGATCTGGGCCTGGTATCTTTCCGAGGCCCGCAAGACCCCGGCCAAGGCGGTGCTGCAGGGGATGCCCAACACGGAAGCCGTGTGGATGCTGGGCAAGTGGGGCGTCGAGATGCCCGAGATCATCGACGACGTGGCCGCGGGCGACCGCTGCGTGATCGTGGACACCAACAACCCGGCCGAACTGCCCGCCTCGCTGGCCGAGGCCGAGGTGATCGAGATCATCGACCACCACCTGCTGGCCGGCGGCATCACCACCCGCACGCCGATCAACATCACCATCCGCCCGCTGGCCTGCACTGCGACGATCATGCACGATCTGATCGGCGCCGACCTCGACCGCGCGCCGCGCTGGGTCAAGGGCCTGATGCTGACCTGCATCCTGTCCGACACGCTGGAATTCCGCTCGCCCACCACCACGCCGCATGACCGCAGGGTCGCCGAAAAGCTGGCCAAGGACCTCGACATTGCGATCCCGTCCTTTGCGACCGAGATGTTCACTGCGAAATCCGACGTCTCCTCCTTCTCGGACGCGGCGCTGCTGAAGATGGACAGCAAGGAATACATGGTGGACGGCAAGCAGATGCGGATTTCCGTGCTGGAAACCACCGCGCCGCAGGTGCTGCTGGACCGCAAGGACCGGCTGATGGCCGCCATGCCCGGTGTCGCGGCCGAGGACGGCGCCGACCAGGTGATGCTGTTCGTCGTGGACATCCTGAACGAGGAAGCCACCCTGCTGGTCCCCAACGACTTTGTCCGCCGTGTGGCCGAGGCATCGTTCGGCGTCCCGGTCGAGGGCGACACCGTCGTCCTGCCCGGCATCATGAGCCGCAAGAAGCAGATCATCCCTGCGCTCAAGGTCTGAGCCGGGCAATGAACGACCATGGGGGCCGGGGCGATTCCCGGCCCCTCGCATTTCCGAAGGCCAGCGAAAGGGCAGGGACGTGACCCGCATCATCAAGAACCTCGCCGAGATCGGCGGCGACTATGGCGTGCTGTTCTGCGACCTGTGGGGCTGCGTCCATAACGGTCGCGAGGCCTATCCTGCTGCCATCGCTGCCCTTCAGGCCTATCGCCGCCAGGGCGGACGCGTCGCGCTTGTGACCAATGCCCCCCGCCCGCGCCCGCTGGTGGCCGAGCAGATCGCGCGCCTTGGCGTGCCGGATGATGCCTGGGACGACATCGTGACCTCGGGCGATGCGGCGCAGGATGCGATGTTCTCGGGCCGCGTCGGCGCCCGCGTCTGGCATGTCGGCCCCGATCGCGACATCGGCTTCTTCACCGAAACGGACGATCCGCGTGTCGCCGAAATCACCCGCGTGCCGCTGGACGAGGCAGAGGGCATCGTCGTCACCGGCCCCTACGATGACATGACCGAGACGCCCGAGGATTACCGCGAGCGTCTGGAACAGGCCCGCGCCCGCAACCTGCCGCTGCTTTGCGCCAATCCCGACCTCGTCGTGGATTACGGCGAGCAGCGGCTTTACTGCGCCGGGGCGCTGGCTGCGCTTTATGAGGACATGGGCGGCGAGTCGCTGTATTTCGGCAAGCCCCACGCGCCGATCTACGACCTCGCCCGGCGTCACCTCGGCATCGGCCCCGAGGTTCCGGCGCTCGCCATCGGCGACGGCATCGGCACCGACATCGCCGGCGCCGTGAACCAAGGCATCGATTCGCTGTTCGTCACCGGGGGCCTCGCCGCCGAGCACATGGGTGCGGACGTGGAGCGCCCCGATTCCAAACGGATGCTGCAATGGCTGGAAGAACAGGCGATCTCGCCCACCTATGCCATCGGCAGGCTGCGGTGACGCTGCGGCAATAATCGTTCCCTGCCGCGCATTGAACTTTCGTATTATTGCTCGATGCCAAGGCTTTTGCTACGCTGCAATGCAGCAGGGGATCATGGACATGCTCGACAACCAGCCACGCGGCACCATCGTCATCGAGGATCTCGAGATCGGGATGATGCGCCACCTGCTCAAGCAGGTGACGGACCAGGACATCGAGATGTTCGCGCAGGTCTCGACCGACCGGAACCCGGTGCATCTGGACGAGGCCTATGCCCGCGACACGATCTTCGAGGGACGGATCGCCCACGGGATGCTGACGGCGGGGCTGATTTCCGCGGTGATCGGGGAACAGCTTCCCGGCCACGGCACCGTCTATCTGGGCCAGACGCTGAAGTTCATGGGGCCTGTCCGCCCCGGCGACATGGTGCGGGCCGAGGTGCAGGTGGAAGGCATCGACCATGCGAAGCGCCGCGTCACCCTTGCCACGCGCTGCCTCGTCGGCGATACGGTCGTGCTGAAAGGCGAGGCGGTGGTTCTGGCGCCGTCCCGCAAGTTCGACTGACCGATCCGGCCAAGGCATGGCCCGGACATGGGGGCCCATGCAGAACCCGCCGATGCACATCCACCGCGACTGGCGCGGCCTTCCCGCCGCCGCCCGGGGTGCGACCGTGGCCATGGGCAATTTCGACGGCGTCCATCGCGGCCACCGCGCCGTGATCGATGCCGCGCGCGGCGCGCGGCCCGATGCGCCGCTGGGCATCGTCACCTTTGAACCCCATCCGCGCGAATATTTCGCCCACCTCAAAGGCCGCGAGGAACTGCCCTTCCGCCTGATGAACGCCGAGGCCCGCGCCAACCGCCTTGCCCGTTACGGCGTCAGCCAGCTTTACGAACTACCTTTCGGCCCGACGCTCGCCAGTCTGACCCCTGAGGACTTCGCCCGCGAGGTGCTGGCCGAGGGGCTTGGCGTCACCCATGTCGCCGTGGGCGAGGATTTCCGCTATGGCCGCGGCCGCGCTGGTGATGTCCGCACGCTGGCCGAGGCCGGTCGGCGCCTCGGCTTCGGCGTCACCGCCGTGCCGCTGCTGGAAATCGACGCCGCCGCCACCAGTTCGACCGCGATCCGCGCGGCGCTGGCCGAGGGCCGCCCCCGCGACGCCGAGCGGATGCTCGGCCACTGGCACCGGATCGAGGGCAAGGTTCTGCATGGCGCCAAGCGTGGCCGCGAACTCGGCTACCCCACCGCGAACCTTGCCGTCGATGGGTTGCACCTGCCCAAGCTGGGCGTCTATGCGGTGCTGGTGGACGTGCTGGACGGACCGGACAAGGGCAATTACCGCGGCGTGGCCTCGCTGGGGGTGCGCCCCATGTTCGGCGAGAACGCGCCCAACCTGGAAACCTATATCTTCGACTTTGACGGCGACCTTTACGGCCGCCATCTTTCGGTCGCGCTGGTCGATTACCTCCGCCCCGAGGCCAGGTTCGAGGGGCTGGAGGCGCTGATCTCCCAGATGCGCAAGGATGAGGACCAGGCCCGCCGCATCCTTTCGGCCGCCTGATGCGCGCGCGCTTCTGGGAACTGCCGCTGGATCAACTCAGCGCCGCCGAGTGGGAATCGCTCTGCGATGGCTGCGGCAAGTGCTGCCTGAACAAGATCGAATACGAGGATGACGGCAGCCTCGATTTCACCTGCGTCGCCTGCCGATTGCTGGACGGGGAAAGCTGCCGCTGCTCCTCCTACCCGAACCGCCACGATTATGTGCCCGACTGCGTGGTGCTGACGCCGGACAAGCTGGCCGAGATCTCATGGTGGCTGCCCGCCACCTGTGCCTATCGCCTGCGGGCCGAGGGCAGGCCGCTTTACCCTTGGCACCACCTGATCTCGGGCGACCCCGAGGCGGTCCATCGCGCCGGGGTCTCGGTGCGCGGCCGCACCGTCAGCGAACTGGACGTCCCGGAAGAGGAATGGGACCGCTACGTCATCGGGGATCTGTCATGAATTTCGGCTCGGACAACGCCTCGGGCGTCCATCCCCGCATCATGCAGGCGCTGGCCGCCGCCAATGAGGGGACCGCCCCGTCCTATGGCCGCGACCCGCTGACCGAACGTGCTGCCGAGCGGCTGCGCGAGGTGCTTGAGGCCCCGGATGCCGCCGTCTTCCTTCTGGGCACCGGCACCGGCGCGAATGCCCTTGCGCTGGCGCAACTCTGCCCGCCCTGGGGCCGCATTTTCTGCCACAGGACCGCGCATATCGAGACCTCGGAATCCGGCGCCCCCGCATGGATGGCCGGCGGCGCGCAGCTTGCGCTGGTAGAGGGCGGGGCAGGCCGGATGACCCCCCAGACGGTGGCTGCGCGGCTTGCGGACTATCCGCAGGAGGACGAGCATGACGGCAGGAACGCCGTCCTGTCGATCACCAACGCGACCGAATGGGGCACCGTCCACGATGCCTCGGGCCTGTCCGCGCTGGCTGCGGTCGCGCGGGACGCCGGGCTGGCCGTCCACATGGACGGCGCGCGCTTTTCCAACGCCGTGGCGGCGACAGGTGCGACACCCGCCGACCTGACCTGGCGGGCGGGCGTCGATGCGCTGTCGTTGGGGGCGACCAAGAACGGCTGCCTCGCGCTGGAGGCCGTGGTGTTCTTCGATCCCGACCATGCCCGCGATTTTTCCTTCCGCCGGATGCGGGCGGGGCACCTGTGGTCCAAGCACCGTTTCCTTGCCGCGCAGATGCTGGCATGGCTGGACGGCGGGTTGTGGCTGGACCTCGCCCGCCACGCCAATGCGGCGGCGGCGGAACTCGCCTCTGGCCTGCGGGCGGCGGGGTTCCAACCGCAGGTCGCCGTCGAGGCGAACGAGATCTTCATCCGTCTGCCGCGCAACCTGACCGCCCGCCTGCGCGCCGCAGGACTGCGTGCGGCGGACTGGCCCGTGGCCGAGGACGACGAGGCTGCGGGAACGATCCGGCTGGTGACAAGCTGGGCCACCATGGAGGAAGAAGTCAGCGCGCTGCTGGGGACGCTCTAGCCCTCAGCCCAGCGCCTTGATCAACAGCTTCAGCGCATGGGCGGTCGAGGCGTGGCGCACGCCGTCACGACCCAGCGGGCCGAAGTCCACAATCTCGGTCCGCACACCGTTATCGTCGGCGATGCCGAAGCAGACACGGCCTTCGGGCTTCTTCTCGGTTCCGCCGGGTCCGGCGACGCCGGTGATCGATACGGCGATATCGGCTGCGGAACGTTCGCGCGCGCCTTTCGCCATCTCGGCCGCGACTTCGGGGCTGACCGCACCATGGGCGTCGATGGACTGCGCGCTCACACCCAGCATCTCGTGCTTGGCCTGATTGGAATAGGTGATGAAGCCGCGATCCAGCGCCCCGGACGATCCCGGAATATCGGTCAGCGCCGCCGTCACCAGCCCGCCGGTGCAGCTTTCGGCCGTCGCCAGCATCACCCCTTTCGCCTCGGCCGCCTTCAGGACGCGGGCAGCAAGGTCCTTGAGGCTTTTGGTCGGCTCGTTGTCCATCACATCACTCCATGCGAAAGGCCCGCCGCGAGGATCGAGGCCACGGCGGCGAAGATACCGGCCCAGATGTCGTCCAGCATCACCCCCGCCGCGTCGCTGCGGCGGTCGGCGCGGCCGATGATCCAGGGCTTCCAGATGTCGAACAGGCGGAAGAACAGGAAGGGCACGACATAAGCGGGCCAGGGAAAGACGCTGGCGGGCATCCCGGCAAACCAGAACCCAGCCGAGGTGGCGCAAAGCGCGATCATCTGGCCGGCGACCTCGTCGATGACGATGGCGCTTTCGTCCTTGATCTCAAGCTCGGCGGTAGCCTTGTTGACGGCCCAGAAGCCCAGGCCGATCACCAGCACCGTGCCCAGCGCGACCAGCGGAAAATGCCCCAGCCGGTGCAGCGCGTAGCCAAGCACAAGCGTCGCGGCCGAGGCCCAGGTCCCGGGGGCGGGGCGCAGGTATCCGATACCGAAGCCGGTAGCGATCTGCCGTTCCATCATCCCTCTCGGATCAGCGTTGCTGTGGCGATCGAGGCGATGCCTTCCTCGCGCCCGGTGAAGCCCAGCCGTTCCGAGGTGGTGGCCTTGACGCTGACACGGTCGGCCTCGACCCCCATGATTTCGGCCAGCTGCGCCTGCATGGCGGTGGCGTGCGGGCCGATCTTCGGCCGCTCGCAGACCAGCGTCACATCGGCATTGCCGAGGCGATAGCCCATCCCCCGCGCAAGCTCGGCGGCATGGCGCAGGAAGATCTCGCTGGCCGCGCCCTTCCATTGCGGGTCCGAGGGCGGAAAGTGCCGCCCGATGTCGCCCTGCGCCAGCGCGCCATAGATGGCATCCGTCAGCGCGTGCATGCCCACATCGGCATCGGAATGGCCCATGAGGCCCTTGTCATGCGGCACCTTCACCCCGCACAGCCAGACATGGTCGCCCGGCCCGAAGGCGTGGACGTCGTAACCATTGCCAAGCCGCACATCCATGTCGTTCCCCCGCATCCGCAGTATCCGCCCGGCGCGCTCCATGTCGCCCGGCCATGTGATCTTGAGGTTGTCTTCGTCCCCCGGAACGATGCGGACGGCAACCCCCTGCCTCTGCACCAGCTCCACATCGTCCGCCGCGCCCCCGGCTGCTGCACAATAAGCGGCAAGGATCACCGGCAGCGAAAACCCCTGTGGCGTCTGCGCCCGGAACAGGCCCGTGCGGTCGGCAAAGCCGGTGACGGTGGCAGCATCCCCGCGCCACAGCGCATCGGTGACTGCAAGGCCGGGAGCAGCGGCCTCGGCGCCCTCGGCCAGCGCGTCAACGACTGCGCGGATCGTGGCCGGCGTGACCAGAGGCCGCGCGCCGTCATGAATCAGGACATGAGAGATGCCCGACCCTTCCAGCGCCTCAAGCCCCGCGCGGACGCTGCCGGACCGCGACTCGGCACCCGCGACCAGCGTGACGCGCCCGCCATGCTCGGCGATGGCGCGGTCCATGTCCTCGGGATGGACGGTCACGACGATGCGCTCGAAGCCCGCGAATGCGTCGATGCTGCAGGCCAGCACGCTGCGACCCGAAAGGTCCAGCCACTGTTTCGGCATCGCGCCCCCCATGCGCGTTCCCCGCCCGGCGGCAGTGATCAGGACGGCAATGCGGTCGTGGGGCAGGGCGGGGCGGGAAGCAGTGTCGGAACTCATGCCAGCCGATTAGCGCGACCGGTGTCCCAAGGCCAGTGCAACACCATTTCCAGCCCAGCAGGACTTCTTTCTGGATCAAATACCCCACGGGGGACCGGGGGTGTGAAACCCCCGGTGCGGCGGCTCGACCCCGGAACGCCCTCTCGCGCAGGCCGCCCGTCGCCGCTATACCCTTGGGCAACACCGCGCCAAGCGACAGGAGCCGCCGATGACCGATCTTTCCCCCAGCGACCTCGCCAAGGATGCCGCCGCGCGCGCCGGGGTCGCGCTGGTGCAGGACGGGATGCGGCTGGGACTTGGGACAGGCTCGACCGCCGTCTTCATGGTCCACCGGCTGGCCGGGCGGATCAGGGCCGAGGGGCTGCGGTTGCGCTGCGCCGCGACCAGCAGGGCAACTTGCGACCTTGCGACGCATCTCGGCATCCATATCGAGGAACTGGACGAGATCGGCTGGCTCGACCTGACGCTGGACGGCGCGGACGAGATCGACCCCGACCTCAATCTCATCAAGGGCGGGGGCGGCGCGCATCTGCGCGAAAAGATCACGGCCGCCGCATCCGACCGGATGGTGGTGATCGCGGACCCGACCAAGGTGGTGGAAACGCTGGGCGCCTTCCACCTGCCGGTCGAGGTCATCCCCTTCGGCGTGGAAACAACCGTCACCCATATCCGCCGCCTGCTTGAATCGCTGGACCTGACGCAGCGGCCGATCCTTCTGCGCCAGCGCGACGGCCACACCTTCCGCACCGACGAGGGCAACCTGATCATCGACTTGTCGCTGGAAGTGATCGAGGATTGCTCGGGGCTTTCCTCGGGCCTTGCCGCGATTCCGGGCGTGGTGGAACACGGGCTGTTTCTGGGCATGTGCGATCTTGCGCTGGTGGGCGCCCCCGACGGCTCGGTGATCGAGATGACCCGGCCCGAGGTGGGGCCATGAGCTTCGATTACGACCTGTTCGTCATCGGCGGCGGCTCGGGTGGGGTCCGGGCCGCCCGGATCGCCGCCGGGCAGCATGGCGCGAAAGTGGCGCTGGCCGAGGAAAGCCGCATGGGCGGCACCTGCGTCATCCGCGGCTGCGTGCCGAAGAAGCTGATGATCTTCGCCTCGCAGGCCCCTGCAGCCGCCGCCGAGGCGCGAGGCTACGGCTGGGCGGATGCCGATGCCGGCCGGTTCGACTGGCCCGCCTTCCGCGACAGCCTGCATACCGAACTGTCGCGGCTGGAAGGCATCTACGAAGGCGGGTTGCTGACCGCGGGCGTAGAGGTCCACCACAGCCGCGCGACCCTGGTCGATCACCACACCGTCGCGCTGGCCGACGGGCGGCAGTTCACCGCCAGGCACATCCTGATCGCCGTCGGTGGCCGTCCCGCCCTGCCGGGCATCCCCGGCGAGGAGCTGGGGATGATCTCGGACGACCTGTTCACCATGGAGAAGATGCCCGGCCGCGTGCTGGTCGTCGGCGGCGGCTTCATCGCCTGCGAATTCGCGACGATCCTGCAGGGCATGGGGGCCGAGACGACGCTGGCCTATCGCGGCGACAGGCTGCTGCGCGGCTTTGACGAGGGCGGGCGCACGCTTGTCACCAACCAACTGGCCCATATCGGCGTCACCCTGCGGCTGAACGCCAATCCCGCAAGGCTTGACCGTGACAGCGACGGCATCCGCGTCACCTATGAGGACGGGGCAACTGAACACCACGACGCGGTGATGTTCGCGACCGGCCGCAAGCCCTACACCGGGGGGCTGGGGCTGGAGAACACCGGCGTCAAGCGGGGCAAGCGGGGCGAGATCGTCGTGGACGAATGGTCGCAGACCGCCGTGCCCTCGATCTTCGCTGTGGGCGACGTGACCGACCGCGTGAATCTGACCCCCGTCGCGATCCGCGAAGGACACGCCTTTGCCGATACGGTCTTCGGCGCCCAGCCCCGCCGCGTCTGCCATGACCTCGTGGCCAGCGCCGTCTATGTCCGTCCGCATGAGCTTGCCACCATCGGCCTGACCGAGGAGGACGCGGCCGAGCAAGGCCCCATCGAGGTCTATGAGGCGGTGTTCCGCCCCATGCGCTCGCTTTTCGCGGGGTCGGATCTTCGCGCGATGATGAAGCTGATCGTGGACGCGGACAACCGCCGGGTGCTGGGCTGCCATATCTTCGCCCCCGAGGCGGGCGAGATGATCCAGCTTGTCGCCGTGGCGGTGGGCATGTGCGCGACCAAGGAACAGTTCGACGCCGCCATCGCCGTCCACCCGACGCTGGCCGAGGAACTGGTAACGATGCGCCTGCCGGTGCGCCGCGCAGGCGGCGCCAGGGCCTGACGCGATCTTGTGGCGCGCAGGGCGGGGCGCCTGCCGGCAAGGTCTTGTCCCTGCGGGCAATGTCCCTAGTTAGGACATGACTTCACACGAAAGGCAGACGGATGGCACAACAGGGACCATGGGGCGGCGGCAATGGCGGTGGCGATGACGACCGGCCGGCCCGTCCGCAGGCCCCGAAACCCGATGGGGGTGGGCCTCAGCGTCCCTGGGGGCAACCGGGACCCGATCAGCAGCCTCCGAACGGCGGCAAGCGCCCCGAGCAGATTCCCGAGATCGAGGAACTGATGCGCAAGGGCCAGGACCGGCTGCGCGTGCTGATGGGCGGGCGCGACGGCACCCCCCGGACGGGTGGTCCGCGTGGCCCGCGCCGCCAGATGCCCAGCATGGACCGCGGCAAATGGGGCATCGCCGCCCTTGTCGCGGTGGCCCTTTGGGGATTTGCCAGCATCTACCAGGTGGACACCTCTGAAAAATCGGTCGAGCTTCTGTTCGGGCGTCCCTATGCCGTGCGCGATGACGGTCTGAACTTTGCGCCTTGGCCCTTTGTCACCTACCAGATCGTCGGCGTGACCCGCGAACGGACCATCGACATCGGCACCGGCCGCGACCCGATGGACAGCGGCCTGATGCTGACCCGCGACCAGAACATCGTGGACCTGACCTACCAGGTGGTCTGGAACGTGTCGAACCCGGAACAATACCTGTTCAACCTCGCCGATCCCGAGGGCACGATCCGCGCCGTGGCCGAAAGCGCCATGCGCGACATCGTGGCCCGCAGCGAGCTTTCGCCGATCCTGAACCGCGACCGCGGCGTGATCGCCCGCGACCTGGAACTGGCGATTCAGGCGACGCTGGACAGCTATCAGGCCGGCATCAACGTGGTGCGGGTGAACCTCGGCCGTGCCGACCCGCCCGCCGAGGTCATCGACAGCTTCCGCGAGGTGCAGGCCGCCCAGCAGGAACGCGACCGGCTGGAAAAAGAGGCCGACGCCTATGCGAACCGTGTGCTGGCCGGCGCGCGGGGCGAGGCCGCAGCGGTGGTCGAGCAGTCCGAGGCCTACCGCGCCCAGGCTGTCAACGCGGCACAGGGTGAGGCTGCGCGCTTTACCTCGGTCTATGACGAATATGTCAAGGCGCCCGAAGTGACCCGGCGCCGGATGTATCTGGAAACCATGGAGCGGGTTCTGGGCAACGTGAACAAGGTGCTGATCGACGGTGAAGCGGGGCAGGGCGTCGTGCCCTATCTGCCGCTGGATCAGCTTCGCAGCGGGCCGCCGCCCGCCGCCCGCAGCGGCACCAGCGACGTCAACGCCGCGAACAGCGGGGCCACCAGCAACACGACCATCGCAACCGCGCCGACGGGGGGCAACTGATGCGCCGTACCTTATCCATCCTTGCCCTGCCGCTGGTTGTCGTCGTGGCGGTCGTCGTCATGGCCTCGATCTACATCGTCGACGTGCGTGAAAAGGTGCTGGTCCTGCGCTTCGGCGAGGTCGTCACCGTTCGTGAGGAGCCGGGCCTTGGCTTCAAGCTGCCGATCATCGACCGCATTGTACGCTATGACGCGCGGATCCTCGGCCTGCAGACCGACCCGATGGAAGTCACGCCGCTGGACGATCGCCGCCTTGTGGTGGACGCATTCGCGCGCTGGCAGATCGCCGACGCCGTCACCTTTCGCCGCGCCGTTGGCGAAGGCGGGATCGAGTTCGCCCAGCAGCGGCTTGCCGGCATCATGACCAACGCCATCCGCGGCGTGCTGGGGTCGGTTCCCTCGACCACGGTGCTGTCGGATGACCGGACCGCGCTGATGGCGCAGATCCGCGACGTGGCCCGGCGCGAGGCGGATTCCCTCGGCATCCAGGTCATCGACGTGCGCCTGACCCGCACCGACCTGCCGGAACAGAACCTGGCCGCCACCTATGCCCGAATGCGGGCGGAACGGGAACGCGAAGCCGCCGACGAGATCGCGCGCGGTGGCGAGGCCGCGCAGCGCGTCCGCGCCACCGCCGACCGGACGGTGGTGGAACTGACCTCGGACGCGCGCCGCAAGGCCGAGATCGTCCGCGGTGAGGCCGACGCCCAGCGCAACGCCATCTACGCCGAAGCCTTCGGCCGCGACCCCGAGTTCTTCGCCTTCACCCGCTCGATGACCGCCTATGAGCGGGCGCTGCAGCAGGGCAACAGCTCGATCGTGATGAACCCGACCGGCGAGTTCTTCAGCTATCTCGGCACCGGCGCGGACAGCGGCATCAACCCGGTGGCGGTCCCGCCTGAGGTCTCGGCGGCAGTTCCGCCGGATGCCCCGTCGTCCCGCGAGGTGGCCGAGGAAGCCGCGGCGCAGGCCGCTGCCGCTGCCGCCGAGGCCGAGGCCGCCGCCGAGGCTGCGTTGAGCCTCAGCGAAACCGAGGTTGTTGAGGGTGCCGAACAGCCCGTGGGCGGCGATCCCGTCCAGCCGGAGACCGCTCCGAGCGGCGATGCCCTGACGGGCGCGGCGGCTGTCGACCCCACGGCAGCCCCTCCGGCACTCGGCGACGAGGCGCCCGATGCGGCGGCCGTCCCGTCCGGGGAAGCGGTCCTGCCCCAGGCCGGGGTGACGACGCAGACCGTGCCGGTCGAACCCGCCGCCCCTGCCGGGAACTGATCCGGCGCAGGCTTGTTGACGAAAGGCGCGGCCCGTCCCGGTCGCGCCTTTTCGCATTTCCCCGGAGGAAGCCTGAAAATCCCCGTCAAGCAACTTTTGCTTTCACAGGAAAATGACGGAAAGATGTGTTGCGCGCCGGCAACGCCTTACCCCATATCCCGGCCAATCCCCGTGGCCGGTCGGGGACTGCATGAACCGGTCAAGTCATGGAGATCATGGATGAGTTTCAATCCTCTGAAGGTCCGGCTCGGCCTGACGGCCTCGGCCGTGGCGCTGTCGCTGGCCCTTGCCCCCGCCATTGCCCAGCAGGCCGAACCCGCCCCCGAGAACCTTCAGGAACAGCAGGTGACGCCGACGCAGGCGCAACCGTCCGAAACCCCCGAGACCACGACCGTCCCCGGCGAGGCGATGACGGGCGAGGTGCCGCAGGCTCCTGACGCGACCACCTCACAGGGGGAACAGGTCGCCGCGACCGCCGGCGTCATGCCCCAGACATTCGCCGACATCGTCGAGCAGGTCAGCCCGGCCGTCGTCAACATCACCACCACCGCCATCGTGTCGCGGCCGGTCAATCAGTTCCCCGGCTTCCCGCAGGGCAGCCCCTTCTCGGACCTGTTCCGCGACTTCGGGATTCCCGGTCCCGGCGGCCCCGGATCGCCCTTCGAGGGAGGGCCGCAGATGCAGCAGCGGTCGAACGCGCTGGGATCGGGCTTCGTCGTGTCCTCGGAAGGGCTGATCGTCACCAACAACCATGTGATCGAGGGCGCCGACGAGATCGAGATCGAGTTCTATTCCGGCGCCCGCCTTCCGGCGACGCTGGTCGGGACCGACCCCACCACGGACATCGCCGTGCTGAAGGTCGAGGCGGAAAATCCGCTGCCCTTCGTCAGCTTCGGCGACAGCGACGAAGCCCGCGTGGGCGACTGGGTTCTGGCGCTGGGGAACCCGCTGGGGCAGGGCTTTTCCGCCACCACCGGCATCGTTTCGGCGAAAAGCCGGGCGCTGACGGGCACCTATGACGACTTCATCCAGACGGATGCGGCGATCAACCGGGGCAACTCGGGCGGGCCGCTGTTCAACCTGCAGGGCGAGGTGATCGGCGTGAACACCGCGATCCTGTCGCCCAGCGGCGGCTCGATCGGGATCGGCTTCTCGATGGCGTCGAACGTCGTGTCGGGCGTCGTGGACCAGTTGCAGGAATATGGCGAGACCCGGCGCGGCTGGTTGGGCGTCAAGATTCAGGACGTCAGCCCCGACATCGCGGAATCGCTGGGTCTTGCATCCGAGGCGGGCGCGATGGTCACGGATGTTCCGCCCGGCCCGGCCGCCGATGCGGGCATCCAGGCCGGCGATGTCATCGCCGCCTTTGCGGGCGGCGAGGTCGAGGACACCCGCGACCTCGTCCGCCGCGTGGCCGCGGCCCCGGTCGGCGAGGCGGTGGACGTGACCGTGATGCGCGACGGCGAGCCGGTGACGCTGCAGATCACGCTGGGCCGGCGCGAGCTTGCCGATGCGGATGGCACGGGCCAGCGGCCGGAGGGCAGCGGGACGCAGGAATCGTCCAGCCAGGTGCTGGGGATGACGCTTGCGCCGATGACGCCGGAACTCGCCGCCCGGATGCAGATGCCGGAAGGCACGTCCGGGCTGGTCGTGCAGGACATCGACGCCACCAGCGACGCCTCGGCCAAGGGGCTGCGCACGGGCGACCTGATCGTCGAGGCGGGCCAGCAGCCGGTCGCGAGCGTGGCCGACCTGAACGCCCGCATCACCGAGGCGCGCGAGGCCGGGCGCCAGTCCGTGCTGGTGCTGATCCGCCGCGAAGGCGAGCCACGCTTCGTCGCCTTGTCGATCGAAGAGTGACCCACCCGTCATGAAACGAAAAGAGGCGCCCGGGGGCGCCTCTTTTGCATTGCGGAAAGCAGGCTTACTGGCTTGCTTACTGGTTTGCGCCGACAAGGCCCTGCAGCTCGGTGAAACCTGCGGTGAAGCCGGCCAGCGACACCGTCAGGTCGACCATGTTTTCCTCTGGCTCTCCGCCGAAGGGCAGCAGCGTCACGGTCGCGGTGCTGCCGCGCTTGAGCAGGTTCAGTTCGTCCTCGGTCATCCCCAGCCGCGAGACGCAGCCGATCGCGGCGCAGACGATAAAGGGATAGCGGTTGGCCTCGCCCGAGCCGATCTGCAGGCCCATGCCCGCCTGAAGGTCGGTTTCCAGGGGCGCCACGAAGTTCAGCACCGCCGCAGCCTCGCCGCTGAAGGGGATCACGGAAAGCTCGGCCACGGGAGTTTCCTTTTCGTCCCGCAGCAACTGGTAAAGCTCGCAAGGGTCCTTGCCGTCAGGGGTTCTCAGGCAGCGCAACTGCCAGTCGCCGTGGGTCGCTTTCGCGTAATAGCTGCCGACCTGGTCCTGCGCTGCGGCGGCCTGCCCCTCGGCTGGTGCTTCTGCGTCCGCGGGCGTCCCGGCCGGCGCGGCCTCGGCCCCAGATTCGGCCTGTGGCGGCGCTGCATCCGCAGCCGGGGCATCGGTGGTCTCGGCGGGCGCAGTGACGGGGGGCGGGGTCTGTTCGGTGGGTTCCTGTGCATGGGCGGCGGCGAAGGGAGCCACCGCGATCAGGGCCGCCAGCACGGCAGAGGAGGTGCGAGCCATATGGTATCCTTTCGGCTGAACGCGGCGGCCCTGTTAGCACGGGCGCGGGCCCTTGTCAGCGGCAGCCGACCCCTCTGACCGGCAAGGCGACAGGGAAAGGGGAACGACTCCGAAGCTTCGTTCCCCCTCCGTCCCTGTCGGACTGGCGGTTTATTGCCGGGGACCTTAGGGGCAGCCGCAACCAGCGTCAATTAACCGGAAAAGACAGGTGGCAACTGCCGGAAAACCATTGCGTTTGCAGCACCGGCACCGCTGGCGAGGGTGGACAAATCAGGTATGCTCGACGCGACGCAGCCGCCAGAGGCCCCCCCGTGACCGACCTGCCAACCCCTTCGGCCGAAACCTCGCTGCACCGCATCGTCGATCACGATTCCGGGACCGTTTTCGTCGGCGGCGGAGGCCCGGGACACGTGCAGCCACAGGCGATGCTGTTGCGCCAGGCCAACCGGCACGGGCTGATCGCCGGGGCGACCGGCACCGGTAAGACGGTCACGCTGCAGACACTGGCCGAGGCGATGTCGTTGGCAGGCGTCCCGGTGCTGCTGGCGGACGTCAAGGGCGACCTTGCCGGCATGGCGATGCCCGGCGGCGCCGACCCGAAGCTTGCCGATGGCTTTCTCAAGCGCGCGGCACAGTTGGGGGCGCCGCTAAACTACCAGTCCTTTCCTGTCACCTTCTGGGACATCTGGGGCGAGCAGGGCCATCCGGTCCGCACCACCCCCGCCGAGATGGGACCGCTGCTGCTGTCGCGCCTGCTGGACCTGACCCCGGCGCAGGAGGGCGTGCTGAACATCGCCTTCCGGGTCGCCGACGAGGAGGCCCTGGCGCTGGCCGACCTCAGGGACCTGCGGGCGATGCTGGTCTGGGTGGGGCAGAACGCCCGCGACCTGAGCCTGCGCTATGGCAATGTCCCGGCAGCCTCGGTCGGCGCGATCCAGCGCGCCCTGCTGGTGCTCGAGGAGCAGGGCGGCGACCGCCTGTTCGGGGAACCGGCGCTGGAGCTTTCCGACCTGATGCGGCTGGACGCATCCGGCAAGGGGGTCGTCAACATCCTTGCCGCCGACCGGCTGATGCGCTCGCCCCGGCTGTATGCGACCTTCCTGCTGTGGCTGCTGTCGGAACTGTTCGAGCAACTGCCCGAGGTCGGCGACCCGGAAAAGCCCCGGCTCGCGTTTTTCTTCGACGAGGCGCATCTGCTGTTCGACGACGCGCCCGCGGCGCTGGTGGACAAGATCGAGCAGGTAGCGCGGCTGATCCGGTCCAAGGGGGTCAGCGTCTGGTTCATCACCCAGAATCCTGCCGACCTGCCCGATGCCGTCTTGGGCCAGCTTGGCAACCGCGTCCAGCACGCGTTGCGCGCCTTTACCGCCCGCGACCAGAAGGCGCTGCGGATGGCGGCAGAAACCTATCGCCCGAACCCCGCCTTCGACACCACCGATGCGATCCGCCATGTCGGCACGGGCGAGGCGGTCACGTCCTTTCTTGACGCAAAGGGCGCGCCGGGCATCGTCGAGCGGACTCTGATCCGGCCGCCGCTGTCAAGGCTCGGGCCGATCCCCGAAGCCGAACGGGCGCAAATCGTCCGGCTCGGCCCGCTGGGCCTGAAATACGGGCAGATCATCGACCGCGACTCGGCCCATGAAATTCTGGCGCGGCGCGCGGCCGAGGCGGCCGGGCAGGCCGCCGCTGCCGAGCGGGCGCAGGCCGATGCCGACCTGTTCACCATTCCCGCCGGCAAGACGGGACGTGGCCGGCGCTATCAGCCGGGCCTGCAGGCCGGAACGCGCAACACGGCGCCGGCCCGTCGGGGCGACACGATGATCGAGGCGTTCGGCAAAAGCATGGCCCGGCAGATTGGCACCAAGACCGGACAGGCGATTGCCCGCGGCATCTTGGGAACCATGTTCCGGGGGCGCTGAACCCTTCAGCAGATTGCGCTCAGCCGCGGGCTTTCGCCCGAGGAAAGCCGTGACTCGGCCAGAATCGCGATCATCAGCATGACATGGTAGTGCATGTCGTAATCCGCCGCGCCCTCTTGCCGGGCCATGTTCATCCTGTCCTCGTCCGCCCGCAGCCGCGCCAGCGCCTTGCCCGGCGGGGGCAGGATCTCGCAGCGCAGGGTGCGGCGCAGGTCGCGGTCGCGCCGCCACTGCGACTGGCCGGCGACGGCGGCGCGGATCAGCGCGGCCGGGCGGCGCAACCGGGGCAGGACCGGCTGCGCGGGAAAGGCGAGGACGTTCGACATCAGGCTCATCGGATACTCCGGGCGACAGGTGATGGCGCAAGTCTTGCCTCAACCCTGCCCCTGTTGCGTCAACGCATGCTGCACCGTCCGCCTTGGTTAACGTTCTTTAGGAAATCTTAGCCATTCGTCACCGATGTGAGGACCACCTGTCTTTTTGGACAGGTTCCAGACCCAGGGCCATGATCGGCCCGAGGATGACAAGGGACAGATTGGAATGACGATACTGACCGGTGATTTCGCCGATGCCGCCGCCATCTCGTCGCGACCCTGTGGCGGGCTGCCGTCCGAAGCGACACCGGCGATCCCCGCAACGGCTGCCGTGGATACCGCAGAACCGATCGGGGCGCTGCCTTCGGTCCTTCCCGACGATGCGCGACTGTACCTGCGCCATGTCGAGGGGGGCGAAACGATCCGTGCGCTGGCGCGGGAAACCGGTTGCCACGCCTCGACGATCCTGCGCCGCATCCGCAAGTTCGAGAACCGGCGCGACGACCCGCTGGTCGACCGCGCGGTCGAGCGGGGGGGACGCGACACCCAGGCCGACCGCACCGAACTGCGCCGCGTGCTGCGGCGGCTGGCCGAACCGGGGGCGGTGCTGGCCGTGGCCGCGGGGATGGAAAAGGCCATTGTCACCCGCGCCGACATCCGCACGGCCGTGCTGGATCGGACGGTGGCAGAGATGCTTGCCTTGCGCGGCTGGGTGGCGATCGTCGCGCAGGGGCGCATTTCCCGCCACGCCATCACGGCGGCGGGACGGGCGGCGCTGAAGGCGATGGCGACTGGCGGCAGCGCCGGCCTGCCGGCTCCGGCGGATTTCAGCGATGCCGCGCGGGTTGATCCGGCACCCGCCGGCATGGCCGAGGCCGCGGCCCCCTTCGAGGGCGCCGATCCCGGTCCCCGGGCCGCGCAGGCCCACCGCATCATGGAAGATCGCGTCCTCGACGACCCCGATGGCAGCGGGCCACGCCGGATGCGGGTGAACATCGCGGAAAGCCCGCTGCACGTCATGGCGCGTCGGCGGGATGCCAATGGCCAGCCGTTCCTTGACAACGGCATGGTGGTGGCGGGCGAACGCCTGCGCGAGGATTTCGAGTTGGCGCAGATGGGCGTGCGCGTGACCCAGAACTGGGACGGCTTCATGACCGCCGGGATCGACGCCAGCTATGTTCCCGGCGCGGGCGGCGGCGGGTCCGAGGCAGCGCGTCGCCGCGTGGCCGAGGCGCTGCGCGAGCTTGGCCCCGGGATGGGCGACCTCGTGCTGCGGGTCTGCTGCTTTCTAGAGGGGATCGAGATGACCGAGCGCCGCCTCGGCTGGCCCGCCCGGTCGGGCAAGGTCGTCCTGCGGCTGGCCTTGATGCGGCTGGAACGGCATTACCGGGAACGCTACGGCAAGTTCGGGCCGCTGATCGGATGACCTGTTTCCGCCAGCCGGGAAGGGCGGTTGATCCGGTGCGCGGAAGGGATTACCTCGGGAAGCGACGGCCCTTCGGCCCTTGACCCCCGAGGTTTTTTGCGATGTCCGACGCCCCCCCGGTCCTGCGCCATCCCGAAAAGGCACATCGCCCTGATCAGGACCAGCCCAAGAAGCCCTCGTGGATTCGGGTCAAGGCTCCGGTCAGCCAAGGCTACAAGGACACCCGCGACATCCTGCGGACGAATCGCCTCTCCACTGTCTGCGAGGAAGCCGGCTGCCCCAATGTCGGCGAATGCTGGAGCCAGGGCCACGCCACCATGATGATCATGGGCGAGATCTGCACCCGCGGCTGTTCCTTCTGCAACGTGACCACCGGCAAGCCCGACGCGCTTGACGTATTCGAGCCGGGCCGGGTGGCCCATGCGGTCGCGACCCTTGGGCTGAGCCATGTGGTCATCACCAGCGTGGACCGCGACGACCTGGACGACGGCGGCGCGGATCACTTCGCCCAGACGATCCGGGCGATCCGCCACCGCTCGCCGGGGTCCACCATCGAGGTGCTGACGCCTGACTTCCTGAAGGCCAGGCCGGGGGCGCTGGAAACCGTGGTCGCGGCACGGCCCGATGTCTTCAACCACAACCTCGAAACCGTGCCTGGGCTGTATCCAACCGTGCGGCCGGGCGCGCGCTATTTCGCCTCGCTGCGGCTCTTGCAGCGGGTCAAGGAACTTGATCCCGCGATGTTCACCAAGTCGGGGATCATGGTGGGCTTGGGCGAGGACCGGCAGGGCGTGCTGCAGGTCATGGACGATATGCGGGCGGCCGACATCGACTTCATCACCATCGGCCAATACCTGCAGCCGACACCCAAGCATCACCGCGTCGACCGCTTCGTCACGCCCGAGGAATTTGCGGGCTACGAAAAGGCCGCCTGGGGCAAGGGCTTCCTGATGGTCGCGGCCAAGCCCCTGACGCGGTCCTCTTATCACGCGGGGGACGACTTCGCTCGCCTGCGGGCAGCGCGGCAGGCGAAGCTGGCGGGTGCCTGAGCCGCTTGCGCCGGCGCCTTTGCCGGTTTATCGCTGGCCTGCGTGCCCGAGTGGCGGAATGGTAGACGCAGCGGATTCAAAATCCGCCATCCGCAAGGATATGTCGGTTCGAGTCCGACCTCGGGCACCATCCATCCTGATCAGATGACCATGCCGTCGCAGGAGGACAGTTAACATTTTTTAAATCGTCTGACTTCTTCCGTCGTGCGTTGAGGCGCGAGGCCGCCGGTTCATCAGCCGCGCCTCTGTCCTGCCACAAAGAGGAATCGACAGATGTTTCTTCGCGTCGACAAGTTGCAAGTCGAGTTGCCTGCGCCTGCCCGCCAGGATCCCAACGCCGCTGCTGCCCTGCAGGAACTGCTGGGCGGCAAATACGGCGAGATGTCCACCCTGGGCAACTATCTGTTCCAGAGCTTCAACTTCCGGTCCAAGAACAAGCTGCGGCCGTTCTACGAACTGGTCGCCGCGATCACGGCCGAGGAACTGGGCCATGTCGAACTGGTCTCGAACGGAGTGGCGATGCTGGCCAACGGCCCCGACAAGCCGGGCGGGGACGAAGGCGACGGCGGCGACATCTCGAACGCGCCGTTCGAAGCGATGAAGGACATCCGCTCGGCTGCGTCCTTCTTCAGCCATGCGGGCGGGGCGGTTCCGGTCAACTCGAACTCGATGTCCTGGAACGCGGACATGGTGACAACGACCGGCAACGTCATCGTGGATCTGCTGCACAACTTCCACCTGGAATGCGGCGCGCGGCTGCACAAGCTGCGGGTCTATGAGTCGCTGACCGATGCGAACATCACCGGGCGCGAGGTTTGCGGCTATCTGCTGGTGCGCGGCGGGGTCCATGCCCATGCCTATGGCCTGGCGCTGAAGCGGCTGACGGGCGTGGACATCCACAAGATGTTGCCGACGCCGAACATCCCGACCGACAAGGTGCCGGAGGCCCGCAAATACCTGCAGGCCGGTGCGCATCGGCGGCTTTATACCTTCTCGCCAGGCGACTACGCCGCAATTGCCGGCGTCTGGAACGGCGAGGCGCTGCCCGACGATCCGCCCGGCCCGCTGGAGGTGATCGAGGGGATGCCCGAGGGCGGCAAGATCCACCAGTTGACGGGCGTGCCCTCGGCCTTCACCCCGGACTATGCGCCCGAGGAGATGTTCGAGATCGCCGAGAAGCTGACCAAGGCGGCCATGCAGGGCGGCGGATCGCTGTAAGGCAGAAGATGGCCGGCTCACGTCGCCGGCCACCTTTCCCCGGATCAGCCCGCCCTAGCGGCTTTCGCGGCCTTGCGGCGGGTGACGCGGGCGCGGATCGATTCTACATCCGTGATCGGGGTCGCTGCGAAAAGCTGGCGCGTATAAGGGTGCTTGGGGTCGGAAAAGACTTCTTCCCGTGTGCCCTGTTCGACCGCCACACCCTCGCTGATGACCATCACGTCGTCGGCGATATAGCGCACCACCGACAGGTCGTGGCTGACGAAGACATAGGTCAGCTGGAACTCGTCCTGCAGGTCGGCCAGCAGGTTCAGCACCTGCGCCTGCACCGACAGGTCAAGCGCCGACACCGGCTCGTCCAGCACCAGCAGCGAGGGATTCAGCATCAACGCCCGCGCGATGGCGATCCGCTGGCGCTGGCCGCCCGAGAACATGTGCGGATAGCGGTTGAAGTGTTCCGGCCCGAGGCCGACCTTGACCAGCATCGCCTCGGCCCGATCGCGGCGCTCGGCGGCGGGGGTGTCGGTGTTGATGACCAGCGGCTCCATCAGCACGTTGCCGATCTTCTGGCGCGGGTTGAGGCTGCCATAGGGGTTCTGGAACACCATCTGCACCTTGGACCGCATCGCCGGGCCGGGCCGGGACTTCGAGATGTCCACGCGGTTGCCCTCGATCAGCAACTCGCCGCCCGAGGGCGGGTCGATCAGGGCGATGATGCGCGCGAGGGTGGACTTGCCGGACCCGGATTCACCCACGATGGCCAGCGTCTTGCCCTTTTCCACGGTGAAATCGACGCCCTTGAGCGCCCGCACCGTCTTGGCCCCGCCGAAGAACCCGCCGGAAACGTGATAGTCCTGAACGAGCTTGCGGCCTTCCAGCACCACCGCGCTCATCGGGCGGCCTCGGCGGTAAAGTAGTCCGACACGGTCGGCAGGCGGTCGCCGGTCGCGTTCTCGGGCAGGGCGGACAGCAGCGCGCGGGTATAGGGGTTCTGCGGGGATTCGAAGATCGACAGCACGTCGGCGTCCTCCATCTTCCGGCCCTTGTATTGCACGACAACGCGGTCGGCGGTTTCCGCCACCACGCCCATGTCATGGGTGATGAGGATCAGCGCCATGCCGTAATCTTCCTGCAGATCCATCAGCAGGTCGAGGATCTGCTTCTGGATCGTCACGTCCAGCGCGGTCGTCGGCTCGTCCGCAATCAGCAGGCGGGGCTTCGACGCAATGGCGATGGCGATCATCACCCGCTGGCACTGGCCGCCGGAAAGCTGGTGCGGATAGGACTTCAGCTTCTCCTCGGGCGAGGGGATGCCGACCGAACGGAACAGTTCCAGCGCGCGGGTGCGGGACTGCCGGCGGCTCATGCCGAGATTCAGGCGCAGCACCTCCTCGATCTGGAAGCCGACGGTGAAGGCGGGGTTCAGCGAGGCAACGGGTTCCTGGAAGATCATGGTGATCTCGCGCCCGATCAGGCGGCGACGCTCGGCGGCGGGCATCGCCAGCAGGTCGCGGCCGTCATAGGTCATCTCGTCGGCGGTCACGGTGGCGGTATCGGGCAGAAGCCCCATCACCGCCAGCATCGACACCGACTTGCCGGACCCGGATTCGCCCACGATGGCCAGAACCTCGCCCCGGTCCACGCTGATGTCCACGCCATCGACGGCGGTGAAGCTGCCGGTGGCGGTGGCGAAGCGGACGGTCAGGTTGCGGATGTTCAGAACGGGCATCGCGTCAGCTCCGCTTCATCTTGGGGTCGAGCGCGTCGCGCAGCCCGTCGCCCATCAGGTTGATCGCCAGCACCGAGACGAGGATCGCGAGGCCGGGGAAGGTGGCGACCCACCAGGCGCGGGAAATGAACTCGCGCGCCTCGGCCAGCATGGTGCCCCATTCCGGCGCGGGCGGCTGCGCGCCCATGCCGAGGAAACCAAGCGCGGCCGCATCCAGCACGGCGGAGGAGAAGGAGAGCGTCGCCTGCACGATCAGGGGGGCCACGCAGTTCGGCAGGATCGTCAGGAACATCAGCCGCAGGTTGCCCGCGCCCGCGACACGCGCGGCGCTGACATATTCGCGCCGCTGTTCGGCCATGACCGCCGCGCGTGTCAGCCGGGCAAAATGCGGCTGATAGACGATGGCGATGGCGATCATCGCATTGGTCAGTCCGGGGCCCAGGATCGCCACCAGCACCAGCGCCAGCAGCAGCGAAGGGAAGGCCAGGATCACGTCCATGATCCGCATGACCAGCGCGTCGATCCAGCCGCCGAAGAAGCCTGCGACCAGACCGATGATGACACCGCCCACCAGCGCGATCGAGACGACCACGATGCCGATGAACAGCGAATATTGCGAACCCTTGATCAGCCGCGAGAAGATATCCCGGCCCACCGGGTCGGTGCCCAGCAGGAACTCGGAGCGCCCGCCTTCCAGCCAGGAGGGGGGCAGCAGCAGGGCGTCGCGATACTGCAGCGTCGGGTTATGGGGGGCGAGCCAGTCGGCGAAGATCGCCGTCAGAACCATCAGCACGAAGATCGCGAGGCCGACGACCGCGCCCTTGTTGCGGCTGAAGTAGAACCAGAACTCGCCCAGTTGACGCCGGCGGATGGCGGCGTCCGAAAGCTTGACGGATGCATCGCTCATCTGTGGCGGATCCTCGGGTTGATGAGGCCGTAGGTGAGATCGACCAGCAGGTTCACGACCATCACCACGCCCGCGATCAGCAGCAGGCCGGACTGCACGGCAGGGTAATCGCGGCGCGAGATGGAATCGATCATCCACTTGCCGATGCCCGGCCAGGAAAAGATCGTCTCGGTCAGGATCGCGCCCGCCAGCAGCACGCCGATCTGCAGCCCGATGGTAGTCACGACCGGGATCAGGGCGTTCCGCAGCGCATGGACGCCGATCACCCGGCGGCGGGGCATCCCCTTGGCGCGGGCGGTGCGGACGTAATCCTCGGACATGACCTCGAGCATGGCCGACCGGGTCTGGCGCGCGATCACCGCCAGCGGGATCGTGGCCAGCACGACCGAGGGCAGGATCAGGTGCTGCGCCGCCGAGGCGAAGGCCCCGTCCTGGCCCGAGAGCAGGCTGTCGATCAGCATGAAGCCGGTGATGTTCGGAAAGAAATACATCAGCGAGATGCGCCCGGATACCGGCGTCCAGCCGAGATAGCCCGAGAAGAAGATGATGAGCAGCAGGCCCCACCAGAAGATCGGCATCGAAAAGCCGACCAGCGCCGCAGTCATGGAAAACTGGTCGAACCAGCTTCCGCGCTTGATCGCGGCGATCACGCCGATGGGCACGCCCAGCACGACGGCAATGAAGATGGCGACCATGCCAAGCTCGACCGTCGCGGGGAACAGCGACAGGAACTCGGTGAACACCGGCTTCTTCGTGACCAGCGAGGTACCGAAGTCACCCTGCAGCAACCGGCCGAGAAAGTCGAAATACTGCATGACCAGCGGCTTGTCGTAACCCAGCTGCGCGGTGAGTTCGGCGTGCCGCTCGGGACTGACGCCCCGCTCTCCCGCCATCAGCAGCACCGGGTCGCCCGCAAGGAAGCGCGGGAAACTGAAGGCGATGATGGTGATGCCGATGAAGGTCGGGACGAGATAGAGCAGCCGTGAGAGGATGAAACGGATCATTCGCCTCTTTCCTGTGGGATGCGCGGGAATCAGGTCCCGCGCATCCGGTTGGCATCCGGGAAGCCCGGATTATTCCGTGATGTCCACGGTCTCGAAGGTGAAGTCGCCCAGCGGGCTCATGACGAAGCCGGTCACGTTCTGGCGCATCGGCACATATTGCGTCGAATGGGCGATGGTGAACCAGGGCGCCTGATCCTTGAAGATCACCTGCGCCTCTTCGTAAAGCCGCGTGCGCTCCGCCTGATCCGAGGTGACTTTCGCCTGCTGCAGCAGGTTCGAGAATTCCTCGTTGCACCAGAAGGCGCGGTTCGCCCCGCCTTCGCTGGCCGACGAGCAGCCGAGCAGGACCGACAGGAAGTTGTCCGGGTCGCCGTTGTCGCCGGTCCAGCCGAGGATGACCGCGCCCGAGCGGCCGGGGTCCATCGACTTGGACAGGTATTCGCCCCATTCATAGGACACGATGCTGGCCTGCACGCCGGCTTTCGACAGGTCTTCCTGCATCAGCTCGGCGGTGCGGCGCGCGTTCGGCATGTAGGGCCGCTGCACGGGCATCGCCCAGATTTCCATGCTGAGGCCGCTGACGCCTTCCTCGGCCAGCATGGCCTTGGCGGCTTCCGGGTCGTAGGGGTCGTCCTGGATCGCGTCGTTATAGGACCACATGGTCGGCGGGATCGGGTTCTTGGCCGGCTCGGCCGCGCCCTGGAACACCGCGTCCACGATGGCCTGCTTGTTGATCGACATGTTCAGCGCCTTGCGGACCTTCGGATTGTCGAAGGGCGCAACAGTCGTGTTATAGGCGAGATAGCCCACGTTCAGGCCGGCCTGCTCGTCCAGCTTGAGGTTCGAATCGGCCCGGATCTGCTCGATGTCGGCGGGGGCGGGAAAGGGCATCAGGTGGCATTCGCCGGCCTTCAGCTTCTGCAGGCGCACGGCGGCATCCGGGGTGATGGCGAAGACCAGATCGTCGATCAGCGGTGCCGCGCCCCAGTAGTCGGCGTTCTTCTGGAAGCGGATCACAGCGTCCTTCTGATAGGCCACGAAGCGGAACGGCCCGGTGCCGATGGGCGCGTTGTTCATGTCCTCCTTGGTGCCCGCGGCTTCCAGCGCGTCGGCGTATTCCTTGGACAGAATCGACATGAAGGGCATGGCGAGGTTCGCGAGGAACGGCGCCTCGGGCTGGGAGAGCGTGACCTTGACGGTGTGGTCGTCCACCTTCTCGACAGACTGCACCAGATTCGGCATGTCCATCGAGTTGTAATACTCGTAGCTCAGCCCCGGAATATATTGGTTCCACGGGTGAGCGGGGTCGGCCTGACGCTCGAACGAGAAGACCACGTCATCGGCGTTCATGTCGCGGGTGGGGGTGAAGCGGTCACTGGAATGCCACTTGACGCCTTGGCGCAGCTTGAAGGTGTATTCGGTGCCGTCCTCGGACACCTCCCAGCTTTCGGCAAGGCCCGGCTCGACCTCGGTGGTGCCCTTCGTGAACTCGGTCAGACGGTTGTAGACCGGGTGGGCCGAGGCGTCGAAGGTGCTGCCGGCGGTGTAGGGGGCCGGGTCGAACCCCTCGGGCGAGGCTTCCGAGCAGTAGATGAAGGTCTTGGCCATGACCGGGGTCGCGGCGGCCGAAAGGGCCAGCGCCGACGCGGCGATCAGCCCGCGGGAGAGAAGCTTCATTCCAGGGTCCTTTCACTCACTGTTGAGGTCGTTTTTGTCCGTCTGCAAGGCATGTGACGGATTCTGTTCCCGTTCTATAGATGAAGTGGCGGCAGATGTTCCACTGCCGTGTTGCAGAACCGTTGCGTCAAGCGTCCGGCACCTTGAAGGGCGCGTCGATGGCGATAGCAGGCGGGCAGAACCAGCGCGCACCCGAATCAGTCATGTAGACGATGTCCTCAAGCCGGATGCCGCATTCGCCGTAAAGGCAGAGCATCGGCTCGATGGAAAAGCACATCCCGGCGGCCAGCGGCGTGCGGTTGCCCTTCACGATGAAGGGTTCCTCGTGGATATCCAGCCCCAGACCGTGCCCGGTCCGGTGCGGCAGGCCGGGCACCGCATAGCCGGGGCCGAAGCCTGCCGCCGTCAGCAGGTCACGGGCTGCATGATCCACCGCCTCGACCGGGGCACCGATCCGTGCGGCCGCAAAACCCGCCGCATGGGCCGCGCGTTCGTGTTCCCACAGCGCACGCTGCCGGGGCGTGGGCGTGCCGAAGACATAGCTGCGGGTGATGTCGGAATGATAGCCGTGCAGGGTCGCGCCCAGATCGACCAGCACCATGTCGCCCCCGGCAAGCTGCTGGGGATAGGGCACGCCATGGGGATAGGCCGTCGCCTCGCCGAACTGCACGGCCGAGAACAGCGGCGCCATGCCCAGCGCATGATGGGCCGCGTCGATGAAGGCGCAGACCTCGGTGGTGGAAACGCCCGGCCGCAGCCCCTGCCAGACCGCCCGCTGCACCTGCCAGCTTGCGGTCATGGCCGTCTGGATGATGGCGATTTCCGCCGCCGACTTGATCTGCCGCAGGCCCGAGATCATGGGCTTTGCCGGCACCGTGCGCCCCTCCATCGCGGCGGTGATGGGGGCGGCGAACAGCCAAGGGGTCGTCTCGTCCAGGGCCAGCGTCGCGCCCGGTCCGCAGCGGCGCGCGACCTCGGCGGCGATCAGGGCATAGGGGTCCTCGTCCTCCTCCCAGGTCGAGATGTCACCGGGCCTGCGCAGGATGCTGCGCAGCTTCGGCTCCTCGAAGGTGGGGCTGACGTGCAGCGGCTCGCCTTGGGCGAAGATCAGCGCGCCGTGGATGCGCTCGGACCGGCCCAATGCGTGGCCCAGAAAATAGACCAGCGAGGTCGAAGCGTCGAGCCAGACCGCCCCGATGCCGTTCCCGCGCATCGCCGCCTGCAGCCCCGCCAGCCGGGCGTCATGTTCCGCGCCGGTGATGGCGGGGGCGGCGACAGGCTGAAAGCGCCCGAGCGCCTGGTCGAAGTCGGTAGGGTCGGACATGTCGCACCTTTCAGCATGGGAACGGCCCCAATGCCCGCGACCTGCATCGAGTCGCAAGGCTACCGCCCCGGAATCCGCCGGAACAGCCTGTTTTCGGGTTCACGATGAGGTCCACCTGCCGGCTATCCCGGCAGGACCAGCCCGGCCCTCAGCCCCCCATGCATCCCCTGTCCCAGCGTCAGCCGTCCCCCGTAAAGGGCGGCGAGATCGGCGACGATGGCAAGCCCCAGGCCAGCGCCGGGCGGCCCCATTTCGTCCAGCCGGCCCCCGCGGCTGAGCGCAATCGCATGGTCGACGTCCCTTATGCCGGGACCATCGTCCTCGATCCCGATCTTCAGCATCCCTTCGATCCGGTCAACCGAGACGGTGACGCGGGTGGCGGCGTATTTGACCGCATTCTCAAGAAGGTTGCCCAGCATTTCCTCGAGGTCATGCCGCTCGCCCGCGAAATGCGCCGAAGGTTCGCCCGTCACCTCGATCGACAGCCCGCCTGTCGCCGCCGTCCGGCGCAGGACCAGCAGCAGGTCGTCCATGACCGGCGCGACGGGCGTGCGGTGCCCCAGCAGGCGGGGGGTGCCGGCAGTGCGGGCGCGGCGCAACTGCCAGGTGATCTGGCGATCCATGCGGTCCACCAGCGCCCGCCCCGGATGATCGTCCGGCAGGATGTTGGCCAGCGCGGATAGGGGGGTCCGCAGCGAATGGGCAAGGTTTCCCAGATGCTCGCGCGCCCGCCCGATCACCGAGCGGTTGGCGTCCAGAAGCGCATTGATCTCGACCGCGACGGGCCGCAGTTCGGCGACCGGGGGCAGGGGGACCCTTTCGGCGCGGCCGGCCCGGATGGCGCGGATGTCGCGGCCAAGCGCGTCGAGCGTGCGAAGCCCCCAGCCGACCTGCAGGACGCTGGCCATCGCCAGCCCGGCGCCCAGCACGATCAGCGACAGGGCAAGCGGCTGGCGGACGCGCGAAAGCGCGGCATCGATTTCGGCCTGCGGCACGGTCACGACCACGGCAAGCGGCTGGTCGCCGCCGGGCAGGGTGAAGGGGCGCCGCATCACCCGCAGCGCTTCGCCGTCCGGACCGACGCCGGGGGAACCGGCGTAGCTGCCCGCCGGCGCCGCAAGCCGCAGGTCCAGCAATGACGGTGAGCGCGCGATGCCGGCGCCGTCATCGGCTTCAAGCTGCCAGGCATGGCCGGACAGCGGCATGGACAGGCGCGGGTCGGTGGGCGGGCGCGCAAGGGCAGGGGTGCCGTCCGCGGCGATCTCGACCCCGGCGATGACGGTCTCGACGATGGCGGCGGCCTCGGCATCGAAGCGTTCGGTCACGAAGCGGTCGAGCACTCCGCCGATGACCCACCAGGCCGCCAGCAATGTCAGGGTCAGCCACAAGGCCGCCGCCGCAAGCAGCCTCGCGCGGATCGAATCGAGCCGCGAGCGGATCATGGCCTTCGCCGCAGGACATAGCCTTCGCCGCGCCGCGTCTCGATCAGCCCGTCGCCGATCTTGCGGCGCAGACGGCCGATCACCACCTCGATCGACTTGAAGTCGCGGTCGCTGTCCGCGTCGTAAAGATGCTCGCTCAGTTCAGTGCGGCTGATCACCCGGTCGGGATGGTGCATGAGATAGCCGAGGATGCGCGTCTCGAAGGGGGTCAGCCTCAGAGTCACGCCCTCGCGGGTGATGAGGCCAAGCTGGGTGTCATAGGCGAGGGGACCGGCCTGCAGGACCACCTGCGCGTGACCGGCGGCGCGGCGCACCAGCGTCTGCGCACGCAGCACGACCTCGTCCAGGCGGAAGGGCTTGACGGCGTAATCGTCGGCGCCGGCGCGAAAGCCCGCCACCTTGTCGGACCAGTCGCCGCGTGCGGTCAGGATCAGCACCGGCATGGTCACGCCCTGTGCGCGCCAGCGGGTCAGCACCTCGATCCCCGACATGCCCGGCAGGCCGAGATCCAGCACGGCCACGTCATAGGCATCGGTCGCGCCCGCTAACTCGGCCTTTCCGCCGTCGTGGAAAACCTCGGCGACAAAGCCGCCGTCGCTCATGGCGGCCGCGAGCTGGGCGGCAAGCGTGGGGTCGTCTTCGGCAATCAGGCAGCGCATGGTCAGTCGTTCCTCGGGGTTCGCCGCGCATCGGTGATGCCTTCGCCGCGCAGTTCCAGAAACTGCCCGGTCAGGGCGTCCATGCGAATGTCCAGCACGTCGCGGTCATCGGTCAGGATGCGGATGTGGTAAATCAGCGGGTGCCTGCCCACATCGGCGCGCGGGGCGGGCATCAGGGCGATGTCCAGCACCTTGCCGTCAAAGCGGCGCATGACAAGTCGGACGGCCTTGTGCATGGGCATGACCTCATCGACCCGGCCGCGGAAAAGCTGGTCGTCCCACGGACCGGGTTCCTGCGGCCGGGGAATCGCCACCATGCCGGCCGGTGGCCGGGGCAGGTCGTGGCGGTCCTGCCGGTCGCGGGTGACAACCAGCAGGGCCAGCCCGACCAGAACAGCGGCGATGAGCAAGCTGAGGCGCATTCCCCGGCCTACAGGAAGAAAGTCAAACAAAGTCCAAACGGGCCATTGGCCTTCGGTTCGGGTGGTGCCGACTAGAGATGATTCGGTCGCCGGCGATTTGAGCCCGTCGATGAACACGAACAAAAGGATTTTCTCATGCTTCGCATCCTTCGCAACTCTGCGGCCGCACTAGCAGCCGTCTCGGCCCTTGCCGCGCCTCTGGCGGCGCAGACAACTGCCACGCCGCCTGCAGCACCGGCAGAAACTGCGCCCGCGACAACGCTGCCGCCATCCCTGACCGAGTTGGGCATCACCGATGCCCGCATCATCGAAGGCCGCCGCGGGGGGCAGCGTGTCGAAGGGACACTGCCGGGGGGCGCTGCGTTCCGGGCCATGCTGGACGACCAGGGCCAGCTTCGTATGATGGGGACCCAAGACGACGCGGCGCTGCCCACCGACATCGTTTCCCGGCTTGTGCCCGAAGCCGTGCGGTCGAATGCCGTTTTCTCGGAATTCGCGCGGGTCGAAGGCATTGGACGGGGCGATGACGCCGTGATGGTTTCCGGCGCCGACGCGCAGGGAGAGAGCATCCGCGCAGGCTTCTCGACCGACGGCACGCTGCAGCGTTTCGGCCGCGGCGACATGGACCGGCCGCGGATGGATCGCGGCAGTGACCGGGACAAGCACCATGGCAAGCGCGAGGGCCGGGGCGAGCGCTCACGGGATGATGACGGTCGCGACCGCGGTGGCGACAGGGCTGGGCAGCCTCTTGATGACACCGCGGTTCAAGGCGTGCTGCGGGATGGCGGCTACACCCAGCCGGGGGCCATCAGCCGCGACGATGGCCGTGTCGAGGTCGAGGCCGTCAACCCTGAGGGAGAGCCGGTCACTGTCACGATCAATTCCCGGGGCGTGGTCGTGCGCGAGCTTGCGCGCTGATCCTGTGGAACCGAGCGGCCGCGCGACAAGCGCGGCCCTCAGCCGCGCAGCAGAGGCGCCAGATGGGAAAGATCATAGCCCGCCTGCTGTGCGGCCTCGATGATCTCGCCGACCGGCTTCTTTCCCGCTTGCCCCAGCGCCCAAGCCGTGATCGAGCGTGTCCCCGAACGACAATAGGCCAGCACCGGCCCCGGCGCATTGTCGAGGATCTCGCTGAACTTCTCGATCTGCTCGGGACCAAGCTGGCCCGGCACGATTGGCAGGTAGTGATAATCGAGACCTGCTTGCGCTGCATGGCCGGCCATGGCGGCACTGCGATGAGGGGGATCGACCTCTGCATCGGGGCGGTTGGCAATCACTGTCGTGAATCCAGCCTGTGCAAGCGCCGAAAGATCCTCGGGGTCGATCTGCGGAGTGACCGCAAAGCATTCATTGATTTGGCGGGGAGGCATGAGGATTCCTTGCGTGACAGCAGGCTGGCATGGTGTCGCGGTGCGCGAAAGTGTCAAGGGAAGGTGTCGACACAGAGAAATATTTTACATAATACAGATTATAAAACTTGACTGTATACGCGCAAAGCTAAAATGTCACCGCTGAGCAAAGCAGGAATGTCACTCTCCCCCGGTTGAAGCATGATCCTCGGGGGACGAACATGGGATGGCTGGTGATGAGCGAACGCGAGCTGAACCGGAT
>NZ_JACJFU010000015.1:0-61213 GCF_014164635.1 Paracoccus sp. MC1854
CTTTCTCGACCATCTTCCGCAGAGCCTTCCAGAGCCCCCCAGGTCAACCTCCCGGCTTCCCCGTCCCTCACAGCGTCCCCGCCGTTCGGTGAAGCGGTATCTAGGAGGAGACGAGGAAGAGAGCAAGCGGATTCTTCGAAAAACTTTCATTCGCCTGTCAAAAAACCTTCATTCGCTTGATTTCAAAGGACTCTGCGGAAGCGCCTTCAGCCGTCCCTGCAGCCAAGGCAGCCGCAGTGCCAGCAGAATGGCCACCAGCGCCAGAATCACCAAGGGCTTCGCGGGCCAGATCTTGTAGGCGAGCAACCAGTGGAACACGGCCAGAGGCGCCGCGAGATAGACCCAGCGATGAATCACCCGCCACCTCATCGGCCCCAGCCACCGAATCGCGGCGTTCGAACTGGTCGCCGCCATCACCAGCAGAATCACCAGCACTGCCATCCCGATCGTCAGATAGGGGCGCTTGGCGATGTCCCTCAGCATCTGCGGCCACAGCAGCCCCATATCGAGGATCGCCCATGCAAGCAGGTGCAATCCGGCATAGCTGGCCGCCAGCAATCCCAGCGGCCGCCGGAACTTCACCAGATTGACCCGGGCGATCCGCAGGATCGGCGTCACACAGAGCGAGGCGATGAGGAAATAGACCGCCGTGCGGCCCAGCCGGTGCTCGATGTCGCGCACCGGATCGACGCCGAGGTTCCCCGCCAGCGTATCCCAGACCAGCAGTGCCAGCGGCAGCACGCCCAAACCCCAGACCATGCCTGTCGGCAGGCGGCGGATACGATCCATCAGTAATCCCGCGCCAGATCCATCCCGGCATACATCTGCGCGACCTGATCGCCGTAGCCGTTGAACATCAGCGTGTCCTGACGGGCGCCGAACAGGCCCGCGCCGATGCGCCGCTCGGTCGCCTGGCTCCAGCGCGGGTGGTCCACCTGCGGATTCACGTTGGCATAGAAGCCGTATTCGCGGGGCTGCATCGCCTGCCAAGTGGTGACGGGCTGACTGTCGGTCAGGGTGATCTTCACGATGCTCTTGATCGACTTGAAGCCGTATTTCCACGGCACCACCAGCCGAATCGGGGCACCGTTCTGGTTGGGCATCGGCTTGCCATAAAGCCCGGTCGCGAGAATCGTCAGCGGATGCATCGCCTCATCCAGCCGCAGCCCCTCGCGATAGGGCCAGTCCATGCTGCGGCGGCGCTGCTCGGGCATCTCCTCGGGGCGCAACAGCGTCTCGAAAGCCACGAACCTGGCCCCCGGCTGCACGCCCACCTTGTCCAGCACGCTCGCCAGCGGCACGCCCATCCACGGGATCACCATGCTCCAGGCCTCGACGCAGCGCAGGCGGTAGATGCGTTCCTCGACCGCGTTCTCGGGGGCGAGGTCGGCGACCGAGTAGCTGCCGGGCCGGTCCACCAGCCCGCCAACCTCGACTGCCCAGGGGTCGGTGGTGAGCTGGCCCGCGTTCTCGGCCGGGTCGGTCTTGCCGAAGCCGAATTCGTAGAAGTTGTTGTAGTTGGTGATCTGCTCGAAGCTGTTGGGCTCCTCAACTGCCGCCAAGGCGGGGGCGGCCGCGGCCACGCCCAGACCCGCGATGAAGGCGCGGCGGTTCAGAAACCGCGCCTCGGGCGTGACGTCGGACCAAGACAGCTTCATGGCATTTCCCCTTCGGATAGCATCGCAAAAACGCGGGCCAAGGCATCAACGATCCTGCCCGCGCCATCACGTTCCCGGCAAGGAAAAGGCCCCGGCCCATGAAGGCCGAGGCCGATCCGCTTATTGCAGCACGACATCTGCGGGGCGCTCATTACCGCCCTGCGCCCCTGCGCTGACGCGGTCGCCGACGATCAGCCCCTCGGGTCCGGCGGTGACCGTCACGGTCTGGCCGTCCATCACCTCTCCCGACAGCAGCATCTCGGCCAGCGGGTTCTGCAGGGATCGCTGGATCACCCGCTTCAGCGGCCGCGCCCCGAAGACCGGGTCATAACCCTCGTCGGCCAGCCAGGTCCGCGCGGCCGGCTCCACGTCCAGCGTGATGTTGCGGTCCGCCAGGCGCCGCTCCAGCCCGACAAGCTGAATGTCCACGATCGCATCCATGTTCGCCCGGCTCAGCCGGTGGAAGATGATGATCTCGTCCAGCCGGTTCAGGAACTCGGGCCGGAAATGTCCGCGCACCGCCGCCATCACCTCGGCCCGCGCGGCCGAGGACTCGGCCCCCTCGGGCAACTGGCTCAGCGCCTGCGCGCCGAGGTTCGAGGTCAGGATGATCAGCGTGTTCTTGAAGTCCACCGTCCGTCCCTGCCCATCGGTCAACTGGCCGTCGTCCAGCACCTGCAGCAGCACGTTGAAGACGTCCGGGTGGGCCTTTTCGACCTCGTCGAACAGGATCACCTGATAGGGACGCCGCCGCACGGCCTCGGTCAGCACGCCCCCCTCGTCATAGCCGACATAGCCGGGCGGCGCGCCGATCAGCCGGCTGACCGAGTGCTTTTCCATGAACTCGCTCATGTCCACGCGGACCATCGCGGAATCGTCGTCGAACAGATATTGCGCGATGGCCTTGGTCAGTTCGGTCTTGCCGACGCCGGTGGGGCCGAGGAACAGGAAGCTGCCCAGCGGACGCTTGGGGTCGTTCAGCCCCGCCCGTGCCCGGCGGACGGCATTCGCCACCGCTGTCACCGCCTCGGACTGGCCGATGACGCGCTTGCCCAGCACCTCTTCCATCTTCAGCAGCTTCTCGCGCTCGCCTTCCAGCATCCTGCTGGTGGGGATGCCGGTCCAGCGTTCCACCACCTCGGCGATCTGCTCGGGGCGCACGGCTTCCTCGACCAGCGGGCCGTCCTCGTGACCTTCGGTTTCGGCGATCTGCCGCTCCAGTCCGGGGATGATGCCGTAGGACAATTCCCCCGCGCGGGCGAGGTTGCCTTCGCGCTTGGCCTGCTCAAGCTCGGCGCGGGCGCGGTCAAGCTGCTCCTTGACGTGGCGCGAGCCTTCCAGCTTGTCGCGCTCGGCCTGCCAGCGGGCGGTCAGTTCCGCCGACTGCTGCTGCAGGTCGGACAGCTGCTTTTCCAGCCGTTCCAGCCGGTCGCGCGAGGCGGTGTCGTCTTCCTTTTTCAGCGCCTCGGCCTCGATCTGCATCTGCAGGATCTGGCGGTCGAGCTGGTCCAGTTCCTCGGGTTTGGAATCGACCTCCATCCGCAGGCGGCTGGCGGCCTCATCCATCAGGTCGATCGCCTTGTCCGGCAGGAAGCGGTCGGTGATGTAACGGTGGCTCAGCGTCGCCGCCGCCACCAGCGCCGCGTCGGAAATCCGCACCCCGTGGTGAAGCTCATACTTTTCCTTGATGCCGCGCAGGATCGAGATGGTGTCCTCGACCGTCGGCTCCTGCACCAGCACCGGCTGGAAGCGCCGGGCGAGCGCCGCGTCCTTCTCGATATACTTGCGGTATTCGTCCAGCGTCGTCGCGCCCACGCAATGCAGTTCGCCCCGCGCCAGCGCCGGCTTGATCAGGTTCGCGGCGTCCATCGCGCCATCGGTCTTGCCCGCGCCGACCAGCAGGTGCAATTCGTCGATGAAGAGGATGATTTCCCCGGCGGCGGTCTCGACCTCGTTCAGGATGGCCTTCAGCCGCTCCTCGAACTCGCCGCGGTATTTCGCGCCGGCGACCAGCGCGCCCATGTCCAGCGCCATCAGCTTCTTGTTGCGCAGCGACTCGGGCACGTCGCCGTTGACGATCCGCAGCGCGAGGCCCTCGGCGATGGCGGTCTTGCCGACGCCGGGTTCCCCGATCAGCACCGGGTTGTTCTTGGTCCGGCGGGACAGCACCTGCATGGTGCGGCGGATTTCCTCGTCGCGGCCGATGATCGGGTCGATCTTGCCCTGCTCGGCGGCTTCGGTCAGGTCGCGCGCATATTTGGACAGCGCCTCATAGGTGTCCTCGGCGGAAGCGGAATCAGCCGTCCGCCCCTTGCGGATGTCGTTGATCGCGGCGTTCAGCGCCTGCGCGGTGACTTTCCCCGCGTCCAGCGCGTCCTTGGCCCGCGTGTTCACCATCGCCAGCGCCATCAGCACGCGCTCGACCGGCACGAAGCTGTCGCCGGCCTGCTTGGCGATCTTCTGCGCCTCGTCCATGACGCGCACGAGGCCGGTATCCACGTAAACCTGCCCGTCGCCGCCCGAGACCTTGGGCAGCTTCGCCACCGTCTCGTCCACCGCGCGGCGCACCGCCGTGGCATCGCCGCCCGAGCGGGTGATCAGGTTGGCGGCCAGCCCCTGGTCGTCATCCATCAGCGCCTTCAGCAGGTGCTCGGGCAGCACGCGCTGGTTGCCTTCGCGGATCGCGATGGTCTGCGCGGCCTGCAAAAACCCGCGCGACCGTTCCGTGAACTTTTCCATGTCCATCGGCAAAATCTCCTTTGCAGCCCCCGCCTTGGCGCCGCCCGTCATGGCACGGCCCGTCGCGGGTCCTGCAATCCAGATGTGCGCCCCGCGCCGGGGTTTCAAGTCGCCGCCGTCCATGCGAAAAGCCCCTGATTTCGCTGGCGGAGGCACCCTATGGACGACCGGTTGATCGTGGCGCTGGACCTGCCCGATGCGCTGGCCGGACTACAACTGGCCCAGCAGCTTGGCGACACCGTGTCCTTCTACAAGATCGGGCTGGGGATGCTGACCGGCGGCGGGCTGGCGCTGGCCAATGAGCTGAAACAGGACCACGGCAAGCGCATCTTCCTCGACATGAAGCTTTACGACATCGGCGCGACGGTGGAAGCCGCCGTCCGGGGTCTTGCGGGGTTCGACCTCGACTTCCTGACCGTCCACGGCGACCCCCATGTGGTGCGCGCCGCGAAAGAGGGCGCGGCGGGCTCTGACCTGAAGATCCTCGCGGTGACGATCCTGACCTCGCTTGACCGCGCCGACCTTGACGCCGGGATGATGCAAGCGGGCGACCTGCACGACCTGACCGTCGAACGCGCCGCCCGCGCCTTCGATGCGGGGGCCGACGGCGTCATCGCCTCGCCGCGCGAGGCGCAAGCGATCCGCGCCCTGCCCGGTTCGCGCCTGATCGTCACCCCCGGCGTTCGCCCCGCAGGCGCCGCGCCCGGCGACCAGAAGCGGGTCGAGACCCCCGCCGCCGCGCTGGCCGCGGGCGCCGATCACATCGTCGTCGGCCGCCCCGTCTGGCAGTCCCCCGACCCCCGCGCCGCGGCGCGGGCGATCCTTGCGGAAATCGCTCACCCCCCGCGAGAATCGTGATAGCCTGATCCTCCCGGGGCGCGTGGGGGAGAGAGGCGATGCGGGACGGCGACTTCCACGGCTACGCGGAACGATCCGACAACGACTTGGTGCTGTCCTTCCTGCGGGTCAGGCGGGCCATCGGGCTTCTGGGCTATTTCCTTCCCACCGTCCTCGTCCTGTGGAGCGTGATCTTCGGCCAAGGCCTGCGGCCCAGCATCTCGGCCTATTACTATTCCCCCATGCGCGAGGTCCTCGTCGGTACCCTTTGCGCCATCGCCGTCTTCCTGTGGAGCTACGAGGGCTACCGCCCCCGCCCCGGCGAATGGCTGAGCGACCTCATGGCCGGCCGCGCGGCCTCGCTGGGGGCGCTGGCCGTGGCGCTGATCCCGACCGCGCCGGCCGAGCCGGTGGCCTGCACCCTCAGCCAATGCGTCATCGGCTTCTCGCTGGCCGGCACGCTGCACTGGTTGGGGGCCGGCGCCTTCTTCGGGGCGCTGGCGCTGTTCTGTCTGGTGCTCTTCGTCCGCGGGGACCATCCCGACGCCGAGAAGACCGCGAGCAACCGGATCTACCGCGCCTGCGGCTGGATCATCGTCGCGGCGCTGGCGCTGATCGGGCTGATCCTGCTGTCGCCCGATCCGGTCAAGACGCAGCTTCTGCCCCTGCGCCCGGTGTTCTGGCTGGAAACCATCGCCACCTTCGCCTTCGCGACCTCGTGGATGGTCAAGGGCGACGCGATGCGCCCGATGGTCCGCGCCGTTGCCGCAGCCGACGCCCGCTGAGGCCGCGGCCGGAACCCGCCACCTCAGCCCGCCAGCATCTCACGCACGATGGCCCGGAAATGCGGCACCGCGTTCGGATGATCCACGAACTCGGCCACCGGCATCAGCCGCAGCTCGGCCCCCTCGTCGCCCAAGGTCGCGCCCGCAGCCTCCACGGGGGTGATCTCGGCATGGAAGTACCAGCCCGCCCGCCCCGGCCGGTGCGGCAGTTCCCGCGCGTGGCCGCGCAGCCGCGCCCGGTCCAGCCGCAGGCCGGTTTCCTCAAAAAGCTCGCGCAGCGCGCACTCCTCGGGCGGCTCGTCCCCTTCGCGCCGTCCGCCCGGCAGGTCCCAGGCCCCCGGCCAGTTGATGGTGGGGACGTCGTCGCGGCGCAGGACCAGCAGGCTGTCGCCGCAGGTCAGCACCAGCTTCGCCCCGCTCCACCGCATCCCGCCCGGCCCCGCCCTCATTCCGCCGCCAGCGGCAGGCCGGTGCCGTCCAAGGGCAGCGCCGCGACATGCGCGATCACCCCGCCCAGACGGCGGGCGAGGTCGTCAAAGCCCCGGTGCGGCCGGATCGCCGCCTCGTCCATGTAAAGCGAGCGGTCGATCTCCATCTGCACCACATGGCAGCCCCGCAGCGGCCGCCCGTAGGCCGACGCCACATGCGCCCCCGCGAAGGGAGAGTTGCGGCGCACCCGGAACCCGGCGCCGATCAGCGCGCCATGCACCGCCTCGCTGATCGCGGGGTCGGCCGAGGCGCCGTTGCGGTCGCCCAGCACGATGTCGGGCGGCGGCGCCTGCAGGTGCAGCAGCGCCTCGCGCGGCATGGAATGGACGTCGATCAGGATCGCGCGGCCGTGCCGCGCCACCGCCTCGGCCATCAGCCCTTCCAGCGCCGCGTGATAGGGCCGCCACAGCGCGTCGATCCGCCGCTGCGCCTCGGCCAGGGTCAGCTTGCCGCGCCGGATCGCGCGGCCTTGGGCCACGACGCGCGGGATCACGCCCAGCCCCGACTGGATGCGCGGATCAGCGCGGCGCGAGGCCGCGCCCTCGATCGCCGCCGGGTCCAGTTCGTCCGCGCCCCGGTTCAGGTCCACCACGCAGCGCGGCACCCGCGCGGTCAGGGTGACGGCGCCCGCCGCCACGGCAGGCGCGATCAGCCGGTCCACGAAGGCATCCTCGGACGAACGCAATACATGCGGGTCCAGCATCGATTCGGCCAGGAACCAGCCGGGATAGTCGCGGCCCGAATGCGGCGAGGCGAAGATCACGCCCCCCACCCAGTCGGCCGGCCGCGCGATGTCAAAGGTCGGGCCGTCAGGGGCAGGCATCGGGATCATCGGCACGGGCCTCTCATCATCGTTGCAAGCCTGCTGTATAGCCGAAGGGGGCAGGCTGAAAAAGGGCACTTGCGGGGCGGGGACGCGGGCCTTATAGACACGCGGACCAACGCGATTCCGTTCCGCAAGGGGCGGGTCCGGCTGGCACGGGCGGTTAGCTCAGCGGTAGAGCACTACGTTGACATCGTAGTGGCCACTGGTTCGATCCCAGTACCGCCCACCATTCTTTCGCCGCCCTCGGCATGTCACCGGGGGCATTTCAGTTTCAAGGCGCGATGCGAGCGCCGCGAAGAGGGAGAAAACCGATGAAGGTTCGCAACTCGCTGCGTTCGCTGAAAGAGCGTCACCGGGACTGCCAAGTGGTGCGCCGCAAGGGCCGCATCTACGTGATCAACAAGACCAACCGCCGCTTCAAGGCGCGACAGGGCTGATCGCCCCCGGCCTGGCCGGACAACGAAAAACGCCCGCAGCCCCGTGCTGCGGGCGTTTTCCGTTTCCGAAGGGCGTTTCCTCCGGCACCTGCGGCGCGCACTTGCCTTGCCCAAGTCCCCGCTGCTCGCGGTCTTCCGGCGGATCGTTGCCTTTTGTGGATCGGGGTGGCGCGGCAGGTGCGTGCGAAGCATGCACCCTACAGGACGTCCAAGGCCCTTCGGCACCGCAGGGTGCGTGCTTCGCACGCACCACTCCGCCGCCCCTTCCCTTTCACCTCCCCCGCTGCGCCCGCAGCCGGGCCAGTTGGTCAGCGCTCAGGAAGCCGGTCGCCGCCAGCCCGTTGTCGCCCTGCCAGGCCGAGATCGCCCGCCGCGTGCCCGGCCCGAATCGCCCGTCCACGCCGTTCGGCTCATAGCCCAGCGCGCTCAGCCGGGCCTGCACCTCGACCCGCGCAAGATCGGTTAGACCCAGCCCGGCTTCGTCCTCGGCCGAGGTCCCCGGACCTGCCGCAGCCGGCGGCGGCGTCGGAACAGTGGTGGATGCCGCCGGCGCCTCTCCCTTCAGCACCCGGACCTGCTCGGCCATCAGGTAGCCCGTCGCGGGCGCCCCCCGCCCGGCCTGCCAGTCGCGGATCGCCCGGCGCGAACCCGAGCCGAAGGTGCCGTCCACACCGCGCGTGTCATGGCCTGCCACGACCAGCGCCCGCTGGACCGCCGTCCGATCCTCGCGCGTCAGGTTCAGCGCCGCCTCGGCGCGCTGGGCCTGCTCCTCCTCTGTCAGCACCCGCCCGGCCGGGGTGGTGCCCGCGTTCAGCAGCGCATCCGCAGCGGCGCGGGTCAGGAAGCCCGTCGCGGGCAGGTTGTTCGCCGCCTGCCAGGCGGTGATGGCGCGGCGCGAACCCGGGCCGAAGGCCCCGTCGATCCCGCGCGTGTCATGGCCAAGCTGCGTCAGCCGTGACTGGATGATGCGCTTTTCCGTCGCGGTCAGGCCCAGCGCCGCCTCGGTCTCGGCCGTGGCCCCCGTTGCCGGCGCGGTCGTCGTCGGGGCAGGCGTGGCGGGCGCGGGCGCTGTCCCGGTTCGCAGTTCCTGCGCCTGCGCGGCGGTCAGGTAGCCGGTCGGGGCAAGGCCCCGGCCCGTCTGCCAGGCGACGATCGCGCGGCGGGTGCCCGAGCCGAAGGTGCCATCGATCCCGCGGGTGTCATGCCCCAGCAAGGTCAGCCGCGACTGGATCGCCCGCCGGTCCTCAAGCGTCAGCGCCAGCGCCGTCTCGGCCTGCACCGCTTCCTGCGGCACGGCCGGTGCGGGTGCGGGTGCGGGACTCGTGGGCGGCTGCGTGACAGGGGTCGGAACGGGCGCGGGCACCGGCTGCGTGGCAGGGGACGACTGCATCGGCGGCAAGGGCGTGCCCGTGATCGGCGCCGATCCCGCCTGCAACTGGCCCAGCCGCGCCCGCGCCTGCGCCGCAAAGGCGCCAGCGGGGAAGGTGGACAGGTAGTTGCGGTAGGCATCCGCCGTCCCCCGCCCCTGCGCCAGCCGCCACAGCGCGTCGTCCTCGGCACTTGCGGGCGCGTCGGGCGGGATCACCTGCGCCATCGCACCGCCGCCGGGCGCGGCACCCACCAGGCCCGCCGCCAAAGCCGCCACCACAAGGGCGGTGATCCGCCCCTTCAACCCTTTTCCGACCATGCTGGTCCCCCTTGTCAGGGGCCGTTTCAGCCGTAGCTGCGCCGATCCTCGATCACCTTGCCATCGTTCGGCAGCGACCCAGGGGCGACCAACTCGACCCGGCCCTTCAGCTTGAGTGCATCGAGCACCGACGCCTCGTATAGCGCGGGGTTCTGCTGCATTGTTTCAAGTTGGACAACCATCACGTCCATTTCATCCGCACGATCCGCGATGACACGGGCGCGTGACACCTCGGGGTGGCGGGCGACAAGCTGGGCCACCTGCTCGGGGCGCACGAACATCCCCTTGATCTTGGCCGTCTGGTCGGCGCGGCCCATCCAGCCCCTGATCCGCATGTTGGTCCGCCCGCAAGGGCTTTCCCCCGGCATCACCGCCGAGAGATCCCCGGTGGCAAAACGGATCAGCGGATAGTCCGGGTTCAGCGTGGTCACGACGACCTCGCCCACTTCGCCCTCGGGGACCGGATCGCCGGTGCCGGGGCGGACGATTTCCACGATCACCCGCTCATCGACGATCATCCCCTCCATCGCCTCGCTCTCATAGGCGACCAGGCCGAGGTCAGCGGTCGCATAGCACTGCAGCGTGGCGATGCCGCGATCCGCATAGCTTTGCCGCAGCGAGGGGAAAAGCGCCCCCCCCGACACCAGCGCCCGCTTGAAACCGAGTTCCACCCCCATCTCGTCGGCGCGATCGAGGATCACCTTCAGGTAATCCGGCGTCCCCGAATAGGCCGTGGTCCCGATGTCGGCCGCGGCGCGGACCTGCAGTTCCGTCTGCCCGGTGCCCGCCGGCAGGACCGCCGCGCCCACGGCGCGGGCGGCGCTTTCGAACATCATCCCGGCGGGCGTCAGGTGATAGCCGAAGCAGTTCTGCAGGATGTCGCTGCTGGACAGCCCCGCCGCGAAGGCAAAGCGCCCCAGCCGCCACCAGTCGGCATCCACGCGGCCCGGTTCATAGATCGGACCGGGCGACTGGAAGACATGGTGGAACTCGTGCGGGTGGCGGGTGGTATAGCCGCCGAACGGGGGCTTCTTCTTCTGCGCCTCGGAGAGTTCCGCCTTGCGGATCACCGGCAAGCGGGCAAGGTCGGCGCGGCTCCGCACCTCGGCCGGCTCCACGTCGCGCAAGGCACGCGCCAGCGCGGGCGCCGTCTGCGCGTTCGAGATCGCGCGGGCCAGCGCATCGGCCAGATCGGCCTCGCGCTCGTCGCTGCTGCGGATTTCCAGGTCGTCGTAATTGCTCATCGAACTTTTCTCTGAAAGGGCTCAGGCGAGCCAACGCTTGCGGCGGCGATAGGATCGCACGTCGCGGAAGGACTTGCGGCCCTCGTCCGCCATCCCGAGGTAGAACTCCTTGACGTCGGGGTTCTCGCGCAGGGCGGCGGCCTCGCCGTCCATCACCACGCGGCCGCTTTCCAGGATATAGCCATAGTGCGCATAGCGCAGCGCCACGTTGGTGTTCTGCTCGGCCAGAAGGAAGGTCACGCCCTCGCCCTCGTTCACCTTCTTCACGATCTGGAAGATCTGCTCGACCAGTTGCGGGGCAAGACCCATCGATGGTTCGTCCAGCAGGATCGTCTCGGGCCGGCTCATCAGCGCCCGGCCCATGGCGGTCATCTGCTGCTCGCCGCCCGAGGTATAGCCGGCCTGGGACTTCCGCCGCTCGCGCAGGCGCGGGAAGTATTCATAGACCATTTCCAGGTCGCGCTTCACCGCAGCCGCGCCGTCGCCGCGGGTATAGGCGCCGGTCAGCAGGTTTTCCTCGACCGTCAGGTGCTCGAAGCAATGGCGGCCTTCCATCACCTGGATGACACCCTTCTTGACCAAGGCTGCGGGGTCCAGGTCGGTGACATTCTCGCCCCGGTAAGTGATCGCGCCCTTCGTCACCTCGCCGCGCTCGGACTTCAGCAGGTTCGACACCGCCTTCAGCGTCGTGGTCTTGCCCGCGCCGTTCCCGCCCAGCAGCGCGGTGACCGAGCCCTTGGGGACCGACAGGCTGACCCCTTTCAGGACCAGGATGACGTGGTTGTAGATGACCTCGATGTTGTTGACCTCAAGCAGCGCCTCGTCCGCGCGGGCGGTGGTCAGGGGTGCAGTGGCAGCGTCCAGCATCTCGGGCTCCTCAAGGGGGATGCCCCGGCGGCAGACCGCCGGGGCGCGTGGATCAGTTGCAGCGCGGCTGGATGTTGTTTTCCGCGGCGAAGGCCTGGGCGTCGGCGGTGATCAGCGGCTGCAGCACCTCCTCATCCGGCTGGATGAACTCGGTGATCAGCTTCCACTGCTTGGCCGAGGCGTCCCATTGCTGGATCATCCCCATGCCCGCGCCGCCGTGGTTCTGGCAGGACAGCTGGAAGGGCTGGCCAAAGCCGGGCAGGCCCAGTTCTCCCATCCGCGCCTCGCTGATCTCCAGCGCCTCGAGCCCGTCGCGCATCTGCGCGGCCGTGATCTCGGGCGTCCCGGCCAGTTCCTGCGCCTTCCTGATCCCCTCGGCGATCACCAGCGCCGCGTACATGCCGCGCGAATACATCGCCTTGCCGACATGTGCGCCCCCGCCCGACGCCTTGTTGGCATCCAGCACATGGGTCTTGAGATCACCGTAGAAGGGATAGTCCATGCCGACGCCGTTGAAGGTCGCGGACTTGTAGCCGTTGGCGGCCGCGCCCGCGGGCTCCACGTCCACTTCGCCCCCGGCCCACCAGATGCCGACCATGTTTTCCATCGGATAGCGGATGTTGGCGGCCTCCTGAATCGCCGCCTGGTTCATCACGCCCCAGCCGTAAAGGATCACGTGGTCCGGCTTTTGCCGGCGGATCTGCAGCCACTGCGACTTCTGCTCCTGCCCCGGAGGATCGACGGGGATCTGGGTCAGGGTGAAGCCGTGCTTCTTCGACAGTTCCTCGAGCGTGCGGATCGGCTCCTTGCCGAAGGCCGAGTTGTGATAGACCAGCGCGATGGTCTTGCCGTTCAGGTCGCCCCCGTTCACGTCCAGCAGGTGCTTGACGATGACCGAGGCGCCGTCCCAGTAGTTCGCGGGTGGGTTGAACACCCACTGGAAGACGCTGCCGTCCTTGGCCGAGGTCCGACCGTAGCCCGGCGTCAGCATCGGGATGCCGTCGGAGGAAACCTTGGGGATCAGCTGATAGGTAATGCCGGTCGAGAAGGGGTTGTAGACCAGCGCGCCCGAACCCTTGGTCGATTCATAGCACTCGACCCCCTTTTCGGTGTTGTAGGCGGTCTCGCATTCCGGCGTCAGGACGCGCTGGCCGCCGATGCCGCCGTCGCGCTCGTTCAGCAGGGTGAAGTAGTCGTTGAAGCCGTCGGCATACTGGTTGCCGTTCGCGCCGTAAGGGCCGGTGCGATAGCTCAGGTTCGGCACGGTCAGGTCGGCCAGGGCCGGGGCTGCGGCCATCATGGCGGCGGCGACGGCGGCAGCGAAGCGAAGTTTCATCAGGTTCCTCCCAGAAGATTTATGGTTGCGCCGGGTTCGGCCCGGTTCTTGTCAATGCGGGAACGGCCAGAGCCGCAGCTTTTCCTTGGTCAGCCGCCAGAGCTGGGCCAGCCCATGCGGCTCGACGATCAGGAAGAAGACGATCAGCGCGCCTACGATCATCAGCTCGATATGGGCGGCAAGGTCGGTGGGCCAGCCGAAAGCCCCGACCAGCACGTTTTTCAGGAAGACCGGCAGGACGACAAGAAAGGCCGCGCCCGCGAAGCTGCCGAAGATGGACCCGAGGCCGCCGATGATGACCATGAACAGCACGAGGAAGGACTTGGTGATCCCGAAGGTCTCGCTGGCTTCCGCCGCGCCGAGATAGATCGAGAACAGCAGCGCCCCCGCGATGCCGATGAAGAAGGACGAGACGGCGAAGGCGCTCATCTTGGCGGTCAGCGGGTTCACCCCGATGATCTCGGCCGCGATGTCCATGTCGCGGATCGCCATCCACTTGCGCCCCGCCGTGCCGCGGGTGAGGTTCCGCGCGACCCAGGCCAGCCCCACCGCGAAGACCAGGCAGACGAGGTATTTTGCCGAGGCCGAGGTCGCCGGGCCGCTGATGACATAGCCCAGGAAGGTGCGTTCCGGCGCGGTGATCTGCCCCGAGGCCGAGTAGTTGTAGAACCACGGCACCTTGTTGAAGAGCCAGACGAGGAAGAACTGCGCGGCGAGCGTCGCGACGGCGAGATAGAAGCCCTTGATCCGCAGGCTCGGCAGGCCGAAGAACACCCCCACGGCGGCGGTGATCCCGCCCGCCAGCAGGATGTGGATCAAGAGCGAGATCTCGGGGAACGAGGTGGACAGCTTGTAGGTCGCATAGGCGCCCACCGCCATGAAGCCCCCGGTCCCCAAGCTGACCTGCCCGCCATAACCGACCAGGATGTTCAGCCCCAGCGCGGCGATGGCATAGATCAGGAACGGCACCAGCACCGCATTGGCCCAGTAGTCCGTGATGACGAAGGGGATCACCCCGAAGGCCACCGCCAGCGTGACCCAGTAGCCCATCCGGTCGAGCTTCAGCGGAAAGGTCTGGCTGTCGTCCCGGTAGCTGGTCTTGAAGTCGCCGGCTTCACGATAAAGCATCGCTTATCCTTTCTGCCCGGTCAGAGCGGGGGCTGTCTGCCCCCGCGCCCCCGAGGATATTTTCACGAAGAAGATGGAGCAGGGGGCGTCACACACGCTCGATGATCCGCTCGCCGAAGAGGCCCTGAGGGCGGAAGACCAGGAAGATCAGCGCCAGCACATAGGCGAACCAGCTTTCCGTCGCGCCGCCGACCAGCGGGCCGATGTAGAACTCGAACAGCTTCTCGCCCACACCGATGATGAGGCCGCCGACGATGGCGCCCGGGATCGAGGTGAAGCCGCCCAGCATCAGCACCGGCAGGGCTTTCAGCGCAATCAGCGACAGCGAGAACTGCACCCCCGACTTGGTGCCCCACATGATCCCGGCGACCAGCGCCACGAAGCCCGCGATGGACCAGACCATGACCCAGATGAAGCGCAGCGAGATGCCCACCGACAGTGCCGCCTGGTGGTCGTCGGCCACCGCCCGCATGGCGCGGCCCTGCTTGGTGTACTGGCTGAAGGCCACCAGCGCCGCGACCAGAAGCGCCGCGATCACCGTGGCCCAGATGTCCAGCCGGTCGATGAAGAAGCCGTAGCCTGTCAGCGCCGCCGTCCATGCCTCGGCCGTGTCGGAAATCCCCTGCGGCAGCCCCACGTCCAGCGTCTTGACGTCAGCGCCCCACATGATGTCGCCGAGGCCTTCGAGGAAATAGGCCAGCCCGATCGTCGCCATGAACATGATGATCGGCTCTTGCCCGACGAGGTGCTTGAGCACCAAGGTCTCGATCAGGATCGCCAGCCCCACCATCACCAGCGCCGTCAGCAGGATCGCCAGCAGCGAGGGCACGGTCCAGCCGAAGGAGGACAGGTGCGTGCCCGTCATGGCGTTGATGAGATGGGCGAAGGGGATCTGGCCCTGCTGGATGCCGACCAGCGTCAGGGCGGCGAACAGCGCCAGCACGCCCTGCGCATAGTTGAAGACGCCGGATGCCTTGAAGATCAGGACGAAGCCCAGCGCCACCAGCGAATACATGACCCCAGCCATGAGGCCGTTCACCAGGACCTCGGAGGCGTAGAGAAGCTGTTCCATCAGCAGGCCCTCCGGGCGCGGTTGCGTCTGCATGGGTTGTGCATCGACCGTGCATCAGTCGTGCATGGTGTGTGCGGCGCCTTTTCAGTCATGGGCCACCCCCAGATAGGCGTCGATGACTTCCTGGTTGTTGCGGACCTCGTCGGGTGTGCCGTCCCCGATCTTGCGGCCGTAGTCCATCACGACCACCCGGTCGGACAGGTCCATGACCACGCCCATGTCGTGTTCGATCAGCGCGATGGTGGTGCCGAACTCGTCGTTCACGTCGAGGATGAAGCGGCTCATGTCCTCCTTTTCCTCGACGTTCATGCCGGCCATCGGCTCGTCCAGCATCAGAAGCTGCGGTTCGGCCGCCAGCGCGCGCGCCAGTTCCACCCGCTTCTTCAACCCATAGGGCAGCCGCCCGACCGGAGTCTTGCGGATGTTCTGAATCTCAAGGAAATCAATGATCTTCTCGACCTGTTCGCGGTGGCGGGTTTCCTCGGCCTCGGCCCGGCCCCACCACAGCGCCTGCTCCAACAGCGACGATTTCATCATCGTCAGCCGCCCGGTCATGATGTTGTCCAAGACCGACATCCCGTCGAACAGCGCGATGTTCTGGAAGGTCCGCGCCAGCCCCTGCCGCGCCACCTGATAGGGCCGCATCTGCGGGCGGCGCGCGCCCTTGAACCAGACCTCGCCTTCCTGCGGGACGTAGAAGCCCGACATGACGTTCATCATGGACGACTTGCCGGCTCCGTTCGGGCCGATGATGGCGCGGATCTCGCCCTCGCGGATGTCGAAGGAGATGTCCTTGATCGCCGTCACCCCGCCGAAGCGCAGGGTGATGCGGCGCAGGTCCATCAGCACGCCGCCGATTTTCCGGCCGTCCGCGGTGATGTAGCCCTCGGCGCCGGGCAGCGGCGCGGGCGCAGTGGGGGCCATGTCGGACAGGATGGTCTGGGAGGTCGGACTCATTCGGCGGCCATCCTCTGCGCGGGCGTGGGGGTGGTGCGGACGTCCTCGATCCGCAACGTGGCCTTCAGCCGGCCCTTGCGGCCGTCCTCGTAGGTGACCTCGGTTTCCGTGTAGACCGTCTTGCGCCCGTCATAGAGCGCGGCGATCAGATCGGCGTATTTCTCGGAGATCACGCCGCGCTTGACCTTGCGGGTGCGGGTCATCTCGCCGTCGTCGGCGTCCAGTTCCTTGTGCAGGATCAGGAAGCGGTGGATCTGGCAGCCCGACAGCATCGGATCCTGCGCCACGCTGGCGTTCACCTCCTCGACGTGCCTGCGGATCGTCTCGTAGACCTGCGGGTGGCCGGCGAGTTCCTGGTAGCTCGCATAGGCGATGTTGTTGCGTTCGGCCCAGTTGCCGACCGCCGTCAGGTCGATGTTGATGAAGGCGGTGCAGTAGTCGCGCTCGTTCCCCAGCACCACGGCTTCAAGGATGTTCGGGTAGAACTTGAGCTTGTTCTCTACATATTTCGGCGCGAACAGCGAGCCGTCCGCCATGCGCCCCACGTCCTTGGCGCGGTCGATGATCCGCAGATGCCCGCTTCCTGGCTCGAAGAACCCGGCGTCGCCCGTCGCGACCCAGCCCTCGCGGTCCTTGGTCGAGGCGGTGGATTCCGGGTTCTGGTAGTATTCGACGAAGGTGCCGGGCGAGCGGTAGAAGACCTCGCCATTGTCCGCGATTCTGACCTCGACGCCGGGCGAAGGCACGCCCACGGTATCGGCCCGCACCTGCCCGTCCGGTTGCTGGGTGATGAAGACCGTGGCCTCGGTCTGGCCGTAAAGCTGCTTGAGGTTGATCCCCAGCGAGCGGTAGAAGTCGAAGATCTCCGGCCCGATGGCTTCACCGGCAGTATAGCCTACGCGGATGCGAGAATAGCCCAGCGTGTTCTTGAGCGGGCCGTAGACCAGCAGGTTTCCCAGACCGTAGCGCAGCCGGTCCAGCGCGCTGACGGGCCTCCCGTCCGTCAGCGCCGTGCCGACGCGGCGGGCAAGCCGCATGTAATGGTCGAAGAGCCATTTCTTGATCCGGCCCGCGTCCTCCATGCGGATCATGACGCTGGTCAACTGGCCCTCGAAGACGCGGGGAGGCGCGAAGAAATAGGTCGGCCCGATCTCGCGCAGGTCGGTCATCATCGTATGCGCGCCTTCGGGGCAGTTCACGCAGAAGCCTGTCCAGTAGGCCTGCCCGACCGAGAAGATGAAGTCCCCGACCCAGGCCATCGGCAGATAGGCCAGCACCTCCTCGGAAGACTTCAGCCCGTCGAATTCCGAGGAATTGCGCGCCGTCTCGATCACGTTGCGGTTGGACAGCACCACGCCCTTGGGCTTGCCGGTGGTGCCGGAAGTGTAGAGCATCACGCAGGTGCTGTCATAATCCAGTTCCGCGATGCGGGCGTCCAGTTCCACCTCGAACCGCTGGTGGGCGACGCGGCCCTCGGCCTGCACGTCGTCAAGCCAGTTCATGCGGGAATGGTCGTATTTCCGCATCCCGCGCTTGTCGGTGTAGATGATCTGGTCGATGATCTTCACGGCCTCCTCGGCCTCGATCACCTTGTCCACCTGCTCCTGGTCGCCGCAGACGACGAAGCGGGCGCCGGAATGGTTCAGCACATAGGCCATCTCGGAGGCCACGGCGTCCTGATAGAGCGGCACGGGAATCGCGCCGCACATCTGGGCGGCCACCATCGACCAGTAATGCGCGGGGCGGTTGCGCCCGATGATCGCCACATGGTCGCCGCGGTTCAGGCCCAGCGCAAGAAAGCCCATGGCCAGCGCGCGGATCTCCTCCTGCGCCTCGGCCCAGGTCCAGCCTTGCCAGATGCCGAATTCCTTTTCCCGACAAGCGGGCCGGTTGCCCAGCGTTGCGGCGTTCCGCGCCAACAGCGCGGGAATCGACCGCAGGCTCGCGTCGGCGGCTGCGACTAGCTTCATCCTCACTCCCTTCGAACGGCATCGGCCGTCGCAGGCGGAACCCCTCTTTCCGCCTGCCCGTCCTGTCTGGCCCGCGAATCTTGCCCGAGTTTTTCCCGAACCTTACGAATTGTTACCGGCTTCCGCGACGGACAAGGCGATGGTAGCCATGGACGGATGACGACGCCGGACAGCCATGACGAACTGATGCAATCCGGGCTGAACCTGATTCAGCAGGCGATTTCCATCTTCGACGCCGATCTGCGGCTGGCGCTGTCGAACCGGCAATACCAGCGGATGTTCGCCCTGCCCGACCGCCTTGTCCGCCCCGGCGCAGGCTTCGAGGACACCATCGCCTATCTCGTCGCCCGCGGCGAATACGGGCCCCAGAACGACCCCCAGGCGGCTGTGCGGATGCGCGTCGATCAGGCGCGCACCTTCCAGCCCCACTATCTGGAACGCACCCGCCCCGATGGCCGCACCATTTCCGTCGAGGGGGCGCCGCTTGCGCAGGGCGGCTGGATCGCCGTCTATACCGACATCACCGACATCAAGCGCACCGAATCGCTGCTGCGGGCGCGATCCGAGGAACTGTCCGGCCAGCTTCTCAGCCATGCCGAGCGGCTGTCGGCCGCGAACCGCCAGCTTGCCGCGACGAACGCCGCGCTCGAGGAAGCCAAGCGCGTGCTGACCGAGGCCGAGGCGCGGACACGGCAAGTCACGGCGATGGTGCCCGCCCATATCGCCCATGTGGACGCCGAGGGCCGCTATACCTTTTCCAACCAGCAGCTTGGCGCGGTCTTTCCGGGCGCCGCCCGCGACATCGTCGGCTGCACGTCGGCCGAGGTCCTGGGCGAGACCTTCGCCCGCATCCGCCCGGCGCTGGACCGGGCGCTTGCGGGCGAGCCGCAGGTGATGGAGGTGACGCATACGGAGTCGGGCCGCCGCATCCGCGTGGCCCTGACCCCCGATCCCCAGGGCGCGGGCGCCTATGTCCTGTCCACCGATGTCACCGCCGAGGTGAACACCCGCGAGGCCCTGACCCATGCGGCGCGGCGGGAACTCGCGGCGCAGATGACCTCGGGGCTGGCGCATGACTTCGGCAACCTGCTGACGATCATCCTCGGGCTGCAGGGGCGGCTGGCGCGGCTGGCCCTGCAGCCCGAGGCCGCGGCGGACGTGGCGGGGACGCTGGCCGCCGCGCGGCGGGGGGCGGCGCTTTTGGACCGGATCGCCACGATCACCGGGCCGCGCCGGCTCACGCCCGAGCCGGTGGACCTGCCGGCCCTGCTGGACCAGCTTGCGGCCATGGCGCGGCCGTCGCTGGGACGCGGGGTGACGCTGGAACTGGACTGCGACCTGCCCCAAGGGGCGGTGCTGCTGGACCCCGGCTCGCTGCAGGACTCGCTGCTGAACCTGATCCTGAACGCGCGGGACGCGATCTCGGGAACCGGCGCGGGGTCGGGCAGCACCCATGGCGCGATCCGCCTGTCCGCCCGCGTCCGCGGCCGCTGGCTGGAACTGACCGTCATCGACAGCGGCCCTGGCTTTGCGCCCGAGGCGCTGGCCCGCGCGACCGAGCCCTTCTTCACCACCAAGCCCGGTCAGGGTTCAGGGCTGGGCCTGCCGATGGTCTATGACCAGACCAAGCTGGCGGGCGGCACCCTGCGGCTGGACAATGCGCCGGGCGGCGGGGCGCGGGTGCGGCTGCGCCTGCCCTTCCAGCGCGTGGCGCGGCGGCTGGTGCTGCTGGTGGACGACGACGACCTGATCCGCGAAACCCTGCGCGAGATGCTGACCGGCATGGGGCAGCAGGTGATCGAGGCCGGCTCGCTGTCCGAGGCGCGGTCGCTGGCCGACCTGCCCGGCCTGTCGGTGATCCTGTCGGACCTGCAGCTGGGCGACGGCTCGGGCGCCGACCTTGGCGCGCTGGGCCTGCCCCTGATCCTGATGACCGCGCGGCCCCCCGATGATCCCGAACGGCAGGGGCTGTCCCAGCCCGTGCTGACCAAGCCCTTCGACGCCGCGTCGCTGAACGCCCTTTTCGCAGGCCTGCCCGATGACAAGTGACCCGCCGCTGATCGCCATCCTCGACGACGAACCCGACATCCGCCGCCTGCTGGCCGACGCGCTGGAGGAGGCGGGCTTCCGCACCGCCGGCTTCGGCCGCGCGACCGAGTTCGAGGCCGCCCTGCGCCGGATGACCCCCGACGCCTGCCTGATCGACCTCGGCCTGCCCGACCGCGACGGGCTGGCGCTGGTCCACCGGCTGGCGACGCAATCTGGCGCGGCGATCATCATCATCTCGGGCCGTGCGCAGGTGCAGGACCGGGTGACGGGGCTGGAACTCGGCGCGGACGACTATGTGATCAAGCCTTTCGACCCCGCCGAGGTCGTGGCCCGCATCCGCGCCCGTCTGCGCAAGCCCGCCCGTGAACCGGCGCGGGGCGGCCAGACCGCCCGCTTCTCGGGCTGGAGCGCGGATTTCGACCGCTACCTGCTGACCGGCCCGGATGGTGCGGAAACGCCGCTGAGCCATGCCGAGGCGGAAATGCTGCGAATGTTCCTCGACAGCCCGCGCCGGCTCATCAGCCGGACGCAGATGCTGGAAACCTTGGGAGGCACGGCGGGCGACAGTTTCGACCGGGCGATGGACGTGCGGATTTCCCGCCTGCGGACCAAGCTTGGCGAGGACCCCAAGAACCCGCGCCTGATCAAGACGATCTACGGGGCGGGGTATATCTTTCTTTCCGAGGTCGGGTGGAACTGACCGGCCGTGCTTTTGCTTCACCGCCCGAGTGGGGGGTTTTCACCCCCTGCTGGGGTCTACCGGCCCCTTGCTCGCTGAAAAGGTCCACCGGACCCATCCGGCGGAAAAACAACCGTGAAGGTTGTTTTCTGATCCGCCTTCCATCCGGGCGCTCGCAAGCCCCCGGGGGATATTTGGATGAAAGAGAAAGACCGGCAGGCGGGACGGGCGTGTTCCCGAGCGCGTCGCGCCGCAAGGGTTACGGTTTCTCCAGCCGCACGATGAAGAACCCGTCCAGTCCCCCGAGGTCCGGCCAATGATCGGGCCGGGTGCGGATGGCCCCCGCTTCGGTGATCCAGGCGGCGTCCCACAGCGCGGGATCGGGCGCCTCCACCCGCAGGTCGGGATGGCGGGCCAGTGCGGCGTCCAGTTGCGCCTCGCCCTCGGCGGGATGCAGCGAGCAGACGGCGTAGACCAGCCGCCCGCCGGGTTTCAGCAGGCTCAGCGCATGATCGATCAGCCGCGCCTGAAGCCGCACGAGATCGGGGATCATCGCCCCGTCGCGGATCAGGGGCAGTTCGGGATGGCGGCGGATCGTCCCGGTGGCGGAACAGGGCGCGTCCAGCAGGACGGCGTCCAGCGGCGCGGGCGGTTGCCAGTCCAGCGCATCGGCGGCCACGGTCTCGGCGGATAAACCCACTCGGGCGAGGTTCTGGGCCACCAGCGCCAGCCGCTGCGGCGACAGGTCGATGGCGGTGACGTGCACGCCTGCCGCCGCAAGCTGCATCGTCTTGCCGCCCGGCGCGGCGCACAGGTCGGCAATCGTTTCGCCGGGACGAGGGTCCAGCAGCCGCACCGGCAGGGCGGCGGCGGCGTCCTGCACCCACCAGTGGCCCTCGGCATAGCCCGGCAGCGCCGTGACCTGCGTTCCACTGGGCAGGCGATGGCTGCCGGTCGGCAGCGCCTGGCCCGGAGCCTCCCCATTCGGCGTCAGGTCCAGGGGCGCACCCCGCTCATGCGCGGCCTCGATGGCCAGCGCCGCGGCTTCGCCCCAGCGGGCGGCAACGGGGCTGCGCAGCCAGTCCGGCAGGCGCGGAGGAAGCGCGGCGTCCCAGACTCCCTGCGCCTCGGCCGCGCGGCGCAGGACGGCATTCACCATCCCCGCCGCGGCCTTCGCCTTGGGTCCACCCGCCCGCGCCAGCGCCACGGCGGCGTTGACGACGCCATGCGGGGCCTCGTCCTCGCCCAGCATCTCGGTCACGGCAAGCTGCAGCAGGTCCAGCGTCTCGGGCCGGGGGCGGCGGGACAATAGCGGCGCAAGCACCGCCTCGGCCCGGCTGCGGTGCCGCAGCGTCGCAGCCGCAAGCCTGCGCCCACGGGCGCGTTCGGACGGTGGCAGGGCGTCCAGCGCTGCCTCGGCCTCGGACAGCGTGGTCCCCTCGCGCACCGCCGCCAGCAGGCGCAACGCCCCCGCCCGCGCGGCATGAGACGGGGTCTTCCCGTGCCCGGCGGCCGGGGCACCCTTGCGTGCCCGCTCAGCCTGCCCGCCCTTGCGCGGCCTGGACTGCCTGGCCCGTCGCTCGCCTTCAGGCGCGACGCCATGTCCTTCTTCTTCACCCAAATATCCCGGGGGGGCCGACGCAGTCGGCGGGGGCAGAGCCCCCTCCTGCGGTGCCACCACGACCACCCGGCGCCTTGGCCGCGCCTCGGCCCCCGTCTTTTCACCGTCTCGCTTGTCCATCGCGCCTGTTGTCCTTAGCTGAAGGGCAGCGATACGCAAAAAGCGCGGGGTTATCCATGACTGCCGATCCCACGGTCCCGCCCGAGGACCGCCCCGAATGGGGCCATCTACCGCCCCCCGCCCGCCGCGCGCTGGCCGAGGCCGAGGAGCGCCGCCGCACCGCCGCACCCCTCGACCTGCCGCCCGAGTTGGGCGGCCGCGACGGGCCGGAACCCGTCCGCTACGGCGATTACGAACGCAAGGGTCTCGCGGTCGATTTCTGAGCCGCCCGGCTCAAAGCTTCCGCACATAGCGGATCACGGCCCATTGCTCGGAACCGGCTTTCCATACGTCGTCTGCAGCGGCGCGTGACCAGGGTCTGTCCCCGTCTCGATCATGACAAAGGCAAGACCGGCTTTGCGGAACTTCGATGCTGCGCGCTCGATCAGCGCCCGCGCGATTCCCTGTCGCTTGCAAACGGGACCAGCGGCGATGGCGAAGAGTTCGCTTATCCGATCCTCGGGGTGGAAGCGCAGTCCCATCCAGCCAAGGACCGCATCGCTTTTGATAGCCACCCGTGCGCTTCCGCCTTCCGCCGCGAGGAAAGACTGGATGTTCCTGGCCTGCCGATCCCCCAGCCGTGGGGATGGAAGGATGCGCAGACATGCCGGGGAAGGCCCGCCCGCATTCCTGCGGACACGGGCGCCCAGGCCCTTGTCGAAAGGGCCGATATCTGTTTGCCATGCACCGGATCGCAAGGCTCGATCCGCCAGGCCATCCGCTCAGGCCGCCTGCGGGATGGGCGCAAGCGGCACCGGCCTGCGGCGCAAATAGCGGGCATGGCCAAGATCGTCGCTCTTGATCTCGGGGGTGCGGCCGCTGATGAGGTCGGCCAGCACCCGGCCCGAGCCTGCCGCCATGGTCCAGCCCAGCGTCCCGTGCCCGGTGTTCAGCCACAGGTTGCCGATGGGGCTCGGCCCCACGATGGGCGTCCCGTCCGGGGTCATGGGCCGCAGGCCGGTCCAGAAGCTCGCCCGGTCGAGGTCGCCCGCGCCGCCGAAAAGCTCGCCCACCGACTTCGCCAGCGTCGCCCGCCTGCGCGGGGAAAGCGACAGGTCGAAGCCCGCAAGCTCCGCCAGGCCGCCCACGCGGATACGGTCGCCCAGCCGGGTGATGGCGACCTTGTAGGTCTCGTCCATGACCGTGGACACCGGCGCGCGGGTCTCGTCCACGATGGGCAGGGTCAGCGAATAGCCCTTGACCGGATGCACCGGCAGCTTCACCCCGAAGGGCGCGACCAGCGCGGGCGAATAGCTGCCCAGCGCGACGACGAAGCCGTCCGCCACCAGCCGCCCGGCCGAGGTCCGCACGGCGGTGATGCGTGAAGGCGATCCCTCAAGCCCGTGGATGGCGGTGCCGTAAAGGAACGCAACCCCTTCGGCCTCGGCCAGCGCCGCGAGCCTTTGGGTGAAGACGTGGCAATCGCCCGTCTCGTCGTTCGGCAGCCGCAGCCCGCCCGCGAGCAGGTGGCGCGAGAAGGCCAGTCCCGGCTCGGCGGCGACGCAGCCTTCGGCGTCCAGCACCTCGAAGGGGACGCCGTCGGCGCGCAGGACCTCGATATCCTTCTGCACGGCCTTGACCTGGTAAGCGTCGCGGAAGACCTGCAGCGTGCCGCGGGTGCGCTCGTCGTAACGGATGCCGGTTTCGGAGCGCAGCGCGCCGAGGCAGTCGCGCGAATAGTTGGCGATCCGCATCATCCGCGACTTGTTCACCGCATAGGCATCGGCGGTGCAGTTCCGCAGCATCCGCGCCATCCAGCCTGCCCGGGCCGGGTCGGCCGATGCGCGCAGCACCAGTGGCGCATGGCGCTGGAACATCCAGCGCAGGGCTTTCTGCGGGATGCCCGGCGCGGCCCAGGGGGTCGAGTAGCCCGGCGAGATTTCGCCCGCATTGGCGAAGGAGGTTTCCATCGCGGCGGCAGGCTGGCGGTCCACCACCGTGACCTGATGGCCTGCGCGAGCCAGATACCATGCGCTCGTCACCCCGATGACGCCGGCGCCCAGAACGACGATCTTCATGCTTCGACCTTCCCCAAAGGACATTTGCGGAAGGATCATGCGGATCGGCGGAAATGTGCTGCCGATCTTGCGCCGCCCGCGCGCGGTTGCCGCAAGGATATTCGGCTTGATGCAGAGAACTTGTGGCAATCTTGCGCTGCGTCGCAGCACTCCGCGGAATCATCCGGTCCTGCAGGCGTCTCGCCGGACAATGTCCCGGCCGGGGCTTAAAGCCCCAGCACGTCTGCCATGTCGTATTCCCCCGGTCCCTTGTCCTGCCCCCAAAGCGCTGCGCGCAGGGCGCCGCGGGCGAAGATGGCGCGGTCGGTCGCCATGTGGCGCAGGACAACCCGCTCGCCCGCCGTGGCGAAGATCACGTCATGCTCGCCGACGATGTCGCCACCACGGATCGCCGAGAAGCCGATGCTGCCCGAGGCCCGCGCCCCGGTCATCCCCTCGCGCGCGGGCACCCGCAGCGCGTCCAGCGCCGCCCCGCGCCCCTCGGCTGCGGCCTCGCCCAGCATCAGCGCGGTGCCCGAGGGCGCATCGACCTTGTGGCGGTGATGGGCCTCAACGATCTCGATGTCCCAGTCCTGGCCCAGGGCCGCCGCCACGCGACGGGTCAGCCCGACGAGCAGGTTGACGCCCAGGCTCATGTTGCCTGCGCGGATGATCGGCGCATGGCGCGCGGCGGCCCTGATCTGCTGAAGGTCATCCTCGGACAGCCCCGTGGTGCCGATCACATGGACCGCGCGGGCCTGCGCCGCCAGTTCCGCATAAGCGACGGTTGCCGCCGGAGAGGTGAAGTCCAGCACCCCCTGCGCCTGCGCGATCGCCGCCACCGCGTCGTCCGTGACGGGAACTCCCAAGGGCGCGGCCCCCATCGCGGTGCCAAGGTCCTGGCCGATCCACGCATGACCCTCGCGCTCCAGCGCGCCGACCAGCCGGCAGTCGGGCGACTGCAGCACCGCCTGCACCAGCATCCGCCCCATCCGGCCGGATACGCCCGCGACCACGATCCCCGGCCTGTTCTGCGCGTCCATCGCATCCCCCGTGTTTCCGGCGGGTCTAGCCCGTTGCGGGACGGGCCGCGACCCCCTAGATGGGGCGCATGGCTTCCAATCGCTTCAACCATGGTCCCGGCCCGTCGCAGCGCCAGTTGCGGGTGGGCGAACTGATCCGCCGCACCCTCAGCGACGTGCTGCTGCGCGGCGACGTGCATGACCCGGACCTGAACCGCCATTCGATCACGGTGGGCGAGGTGCGGACCTCGCCCGACCTCAAGGTCGCGACGGCCTATGTGCTTCCCTTGGGGGGACACGGGGCCGAGGAGGCGCTGGCCGCGCTGCGCCGCAACACCCGCGAGTTGCGGCACCTGGTTGCCAAGGACATGACGCTGAAATACGCGCCCGACCTGCGCTTCGTGCTGGACGAGACCTTCGACCGCATGGACGACACCCGCCGCATCTTCGCCGACGAGCGGGTGCGGCGCGATGTCGAGGGCGACGAGGACTGGGACGAGGGCGCCGACCTCGCCCGCGACTCGGGACCCGACGCGGACGATGATCGGTAGGCTCAAGCGCCGGCTGGGGCTGGCGGTCGGCGCGCTGGTTGCGATGACGCTGCCCGCCATGGCCGACATCTGCGAGACGCGCACCTTCGAGGGCACCCGCTATTCCCTCTGCACCGTCACCACCGACCGGCAGGACGGGCTGCGGTTGTGGCTGAACGGGCCGGACGGCAAGGCAGTGGGCGACTTCAACGGGGTGCGCGGGACGCTGGCGGCCGGCGAGGTGCTGGGCTTTGCCATGAACGCGGGGATGTATCATCCCGACTACGCGCCGGTAGGGCTGTTCCGGTCCGACAGCGAGGAAGCGGGCCACATCGTCACCGCCGGGGGCGACGGCAACTTCGGCCTGCTGCCGAACGGGGTCTTCTGCGTCGGCGCCCGGGCGCCTTTCCAAGTGATCGAGAGCCGCCGCTTTGCCCGCGCCCAGCCGCAATGCCGCTTGGCGACGCAATCCGGCCCCCTGCTGGTCATCGACGGAGAGCTGCACCCGCGCTTCCTGCCCCATAGCGACAGCCGCTATATCCGCAACGGCGTGGGCGTCTCGCGCGACATGCAGACGGCCTGGTTCGCGATCTCGGACGCGCCGGTCACCTTCCACCAGTTCGCCCGCTTCTTCCGGGACGAGCTTGGCGCGCGCAACGCGCTGTATTTCGACGGCTCGATCAGCCGGCTCTATGCGCCGGGGCTTCGCCGCGCCGACTGGGGCCGGCGGATGGGACCCATCATCGGCTATGTGGGCGGACCGTAGATGGCGCGGAAAAAGGGACGGGACATCTCGGGCTGGCTGCTGATCGACAAGCCCGCGGGGGTCGGCTCGACCGACGTGGTGTCCCGTGTGCGCTGGGCGCTGGACGCGAAGAAGGCTGGCCACGCGGGAACGCTGGACCCTGACGCGACGGGGCTGCTGGCCGTGGCGCTGGGCGAGGCGACAAAGACCGTGCCCTGGCTGACCGAGGCGCTGAAGGCTTATGACTTCACGGTGACTTGGGGCGCCGAGACCTCGACCGACGACGCCTCGGGCGAGGTGCTGCGCCGGTCCGACGCGCGGCCCTCGGCCGAGGCCATCGAGGCCGCCCTGCCCGCATTCCGCGGCGAGATCCTGCAGGTTCCCCCGGCCGTCTCGGCCGTCAAGGTGGACGGCGCCCGCGCCTATGACCTCGCGCGCGAGGGTGAGGCCTTCACGCTGGCCGCCCGCCCGTTATGGGTCGAGGAACTGATGCTGACCGAGGCACGCACCGATCAGGCCGACCTGCATCTGGTCTGTGGCAAGGGCGGCTATGTCCGCGCCATCGCCCGCGACCTCGGCCGGGCGCTCGGCTGCCTCGGCCATGTGCAGGGCCTGCGCCGGGTCTGGTCGGGGCCCTTCGAGGTGGCGGATGCGATCCCCTTCGACCGGGTGGACCGGGCGGCGCAGGCGGAACTCGATGCCGCGCTGCTGCCGGTCCAGTCGGCGTTGGACCTGCCCGAGATGCGCGCCACCGACCAGGGCGCGGCGCGGCTGCGGAACGGCAATCCGGGGCAGGTGCTCGGCACTGTCGATTACGGCGCAGAGGTCTGGGTCAGCCATGAAGGCCGCGCGGTCGCCATCGGCCGCTACATGGGCGGGGAGGTCCATCCCTCGCGCGTGTTCGTTCAGCCGTGATCGGCGATGCAGCGCCCGCTTCATCGTCGTGATGGGTATTTGAACCAGAAAGAAATCACTTCGCCTTGCGAGCGGGATGCTTCTTTCTGACCCGCCGCTCAGGCGATGGATGCACCCCGCGTTTCTCGGCCGATGCCGAAGGACAGCACCGCCGCCAGCACCAGCAGGCCCGCGAACAGCCCGATCATCGCGTTGAAGTCGCGCGTCGCCAGCGCCGCCATCAGCGAGGGCGCGGCCAGTCCCCCCAGTCGCGCGACCGCCCCTGCCGTGCCCATGCCGGTAGCCCGCAGGTTGGTCGGATAGATCTCGGGCGTCAGGGCATAAAGCGCCCCCCAGGTGCCCAGCAGCGCGAAGCTCATCAGCATCAGCGCGCCCGCGACGACTGCGCCGGTGGTGGCCGTGACGAACAACAGGCAACCCAGCGCCGAGAGGACAAGGAAGATCCGCAGCGTTTTCTGTCGCCCCCAGTTCTCGACCCCCCAGGCGGCCAGCGCATAGCCCGGCAGTTGCGCCAGCGCGAGGATCACGAGGAAGCCGTAGCCCCGCACGAAGCCGAAGCCTTCCGTCGCGAGCTTGCCCGGCAGCCAGACGAAGACGCCGTAGTAGCTGAGCGAGACGAGGAACCACACCGCCAGAACCGCCACGGTCGTTCGCGCCAGCCCGGCGGTGAAGATCCCCCCTGCTGGGGCGGGGGCGGCTGGCGGCAGGACCAGCCTTGCCTTGGGGGCAAACGCGGGCGCGCCATTTGCCACGCGGATGCGGTTGATGATGGCCCGGGCCTCGGGTTCGCGGTTCCGGCGCAGCAGGTACATGGGCGATTCCGGCACCCAGAGCCGCAGGAAGATGCCGATGCAGGCGGGCAGGGCCGCCACCAGGTAGATCAGCTTCCATGGCGCCGCGACCGCGAAGCTTGCCGCGAACCAGGCGGTCAGCGCGACGACCAGCGTGCCCAGCGCCCAGAAGCCCTCCAGCCAGACCAGCCAGCGGCCGCGGTTCTTCGGCGGCAGGAACTCGGCCATCATGGCATAGTCCACGGGCAGGGTGCCGCCCACCGCCATCCCGGTCAGGAAGCGCAGCGCCAGCAGCCACTGGAAGTCGGGCGAAAAGACCGAGGCCAGCCCGAAGACCGCGTCGCAGGCCACCGTCACGATCAGCACGTTCCGCCGCCCGATCCGGTCCGCCAGCCGCCCGAACAGCGCCGCGCCGACGAACATCCCGAGAAAGAACAGCGTCCCGCTTTGCAGCGCCACCTGCATCTCCAGCCCGAAGCTGGCCGCGATCGAGGGTGCGGCGAAGCCGACCGCCACCACCTGCATGGCGTCGGCCGCCCAGACCAGCCCGAAGATCGCCATCAGGCGACGCTGGAAACGGCCCGCGCCCGCCTCGGCCAGCGCGTCGTCCACCGTGATCCTCATCGCGGTTCCTCCCCTTGCCTCGCCCCTTGCAAAAAGGGGCCGCGCCCTCGCGCGACCCCCGGATGCTTCGCCAGCCACAAGGGCAGTCAGGCGTTGACGCTGTCCTTCAGCGACTTGGCGATGGTGACCTTGACCACCTTGTCGGCGGGCTTGGTCATCATTTCCTGCGTCTGCGGGTTGCGGACCTGACGCTCGGGGCGGGCGCGGCAGGCGACCTTGCCGATGCCGGGCAGCGTCAGCGCACCGCCCTCGGCGACGGTGCGGGCGACCAGCGCGCCCAGCGCGTCCAGCGCGGCGGTGGCGGTCTTCTTGTCGCTGCCCATCTCATCGGCCAGTGCAGCCACCAGCTGCGTCTTGGTCATGGGCTTGGCGGGTGCTGTGGCCATAGGTCCTGTCTCCTCGTGTGTCGCGCGCGTCAGGCGGGCATTTCCGGCGCCAGTTGATCTGGCATGGCCCCTGCTACAGCCGGTTTTTCCCCGCGTTTCAAGCCCTTTTGAAGGGGCCAAGGGGTGCTTTTAAGGCTTGGGCGATGAAAATGGGCATCAGACGCCAAGCTCATGGCCCCGGAAGGGGCAACGGCAGGGGCTGCCAGCCCACCGGCATCGCGCCGGCCCTTGTTGATGCCGTCGGCCCAAGCGATCAGCTTCTTGCGCGGCCAGATCATCGTATAGCAGGTCGGGACGTATTTTCCGTCGGCAACCAACTGGCGGCGGGTGGCCGAGGTGGCGGTCGCCCGCTTGACATGAAGCTCGCCGGTGTTGTTGCGGATGAAGAACGCGCCGCCCGCGCGGGGGACGCCCTGCAGATAGGCAAGCCGCGGGCTGATTTCTGCGGCGATGGGATCATGGAACCAGGACGAGATGAACAGCCCCGCCAGTGCCGGGTTGCATCGGAGCATGTCGGCCACCTGAAGGTAGGTCGCGTGAAAGCCGGCCGGATTGAACCCGGTCAGATGCCGCGAATCCGTATGGAACTCCAGGAACGGTCGCCACATCCCGCCCCAGACATACCGCGCGGGGGCCGTCAGTTGCCTGCACCGGACGGCCGCGGACGCAATCATGCGCGGATCGAGGCGTCCGAAGCGGTCGATGTCCATCGCAGCGCCGGGGATGAAGAAACCGAACACATGGGCAACATCCCGCGCCAGCGAATCTGCCTCATAGTCCGGGAATTCAGCCGGTATCGTCTCGGCCAGCCTGCGGGCAAGATCGGGATAGAGCGCGAGGGCGGATGCCGGCAGGCTCAGCGCGGCAACCGTCTGCGGCAGGTCGAGCGCAAAGCGGGCGATCAGAGCGTTCCGGTAGATGACGGGATCGGTCCCGTCCCCGATCCGGCTCTGGACTTCCTGCTGGATCAAGGCGACTGGCGCCATCATCCCCTTTTGCCGTATCGCCGCCTCCGCCTCGGCAAGCAGTCCCGCGCGTCGCGCCTGATAGTGATCTTCCAGCTGACCACCGGCACGCGTGACGATTTCTTCAAAAATGGCCCGCGTATGCTTGGGGATCTCGAAACTGCTCATTGATGAAAACTCTGCGCTTGCAATCCTGTCATCCCAGTAGCTTGAGAAGCAGACTCCCGTCAGCTTGTATAAAGCGACAGGCGGCGGCGTTCTGGCGCACGGCCCGTGGTCCGCGCAGCGTCCGATTTACAGAAACGCCGTCTCGTGGAAGGACCGCAGCTTGCGGGAATGCAGCCGCTCGATCGGGGTGGCGCGCAGCTTCTCCATCGCGCGGATGCCGATCAGCAGGTGGCTGGAGACCTGCGTGCGGTAGAAATCGGTCGCCATGCCGGGCAGCTTCAACTCGCCATGCAGGGGCTTGTCGCTGACGCACAGAAGCGTGCCGTAGGGCACCCGGAAGCGGAAGCCGTTGGCGGCGATGGTGGCGCTTTCCATGTCCAGCGCGATCGCGCGGCTGAGGCTGAGGCGGTGGACCGGCGTGTCGCGCAATTCCCAGTTGCGGTTGTCGATGGTGGCGACGGTGCCCGTCCGCATGATCCGCTTCAGCTCGAAGCCTTCCAGCTCGGTGATCTCGGCCACGGCCTGTTCCAGCGCCACCTGCACCTCGGCCAGCGTCGGCAGCGGCACCCAGACCGGCAGGTCGTCGTCCAGCACATGGTCCAGCCGCAGGTAGGCGTGGGCCAGCACGTAATCCCCCAGCCGCTGGCTGTTGCGCAGCCCCGCGCAATGGCCGACCATCAGCCAGGCATGGGGGCGCAGGACGGCAATGTGGTCCGTGGCGGTCTTGGCGTTGGAGGGTCCCACGCCGATGTTGACCAGCGTGATCCCCTGCCCGTCCGGCCGCTTGAGGTGATAGGCCGGCATCTGCGGGGTCTTGGCAACGGGCACCGAGGCATCGTCCGGCCGCTCGATCATGTGGTTTCCGGGACCGACGAAGGCCGTGTAGCCCGAGGCGGGGTCCGCCAGCGCCTTGCGGGCAAAAGCCTCGAACTCGTCCACGTAGAACTGGTAGTTGGTGAACAGCACGAAACTCTGGAAGTGATCGGGCGCGGTCGCGGTGTAATGCGCCAGCCGCGCCAGCGAGTAATCCACCCGCTGCGCTGTGAAGGGCGCAAGGTGGCGGGTGCCGTCGGGCAGCTCATCAGCGATCCCGTTCACGATGTTGTCGTTCACGGTGACGAGGTCGGGCACGTCGAAGATGTCGCGCAGGGAATAATCCAGCACGCCTTCCTGCGGGACGTTCAGGTCGCTCTGGGTCGCCACGGCGAAATGGACAGGGATGGGCGTGTCGCTTTCACCGACGGCCACGGGAACCTGGTGGTTGCGGATCAGAAGGCCAATCTGCTGGGTTAGGTAGTCGCGGAACAGGTCCGGCCGGGTGATCGTCGCCGCATAGGTGCCGGGCAGCGTGACATGGCCGAAGGCCAGCCGGGAATCGGCCTGCTCGTGGCTCGAGGTCGTCAGCCGGACCTCGGGATAGAAGGCGCGGAACCTTGCCGCCGGCGGATGCCCCCCCCGCAGCGTGCCTACGAAACGGTCCAGCAGCCAGCCCGTGGCACGGTCGTGAAGCTCGATCAGGCGGGCGACGGCGGCCTGGGGATCGTCAAAATATTCGCGCTCGACCGGCTCGGGCGTCTCGACGGGCAGCAGGCGGGAGAGCTGGTCCATGGGCGGGCTCCTTTAGCCCCGGACAGTGGCAGCGGGTGGTGGCACTGGCAAGACGGCGGCGGCAGCCCTATCTCGGGGGGCATGGACATCTCTATTCTCGATCTCGCGCCGGTGCCCGAGGGCTCGGACACAAAGGCGGCCATCGCCAGCAGCGTGACGCTGGCACGCGCGGCGGAAGCCCAGGGCTACAAGCGGTTCTGGCTGGCCGAGCACCACAACATGCCGGGCATCGCCAGCGCAGCGACAGCCGTGCTGATCGGCCATATCGCCGATCACACCAAGGACATCCGCGTCGGCGCGGGCGGGATCATGCTGCCGAACCACGCGCCGCTGGCGGTGGCCGAGGCCTTCGGGACGCTGGCCACCATCCATGGGCCGCGCATCGACCTCGGCCTTGGCCGCGCGCCCGGCGGCGACGGGGCGGTGATGCACGCGCTGCGGCGGGGCCAGTCCCGCAACGAGGATTTCCCCAACGACGTGGTGGAACTGCTGCATTACCTCGGCCCCGAACGCCCCGGCGTGGCGGTGGCTGCCCATCCCGGGCAGGGGACGAACGTGCCGGTCTGGATTCTCGGCTCGTCGCTTTACGGGGCAAGCCTCGCGGCTGCGCTGGGGCTGCCTTACGCTTTCGCCTCGCATTTCGCGCCCGACGCGCTGGACGACGCGGTAGCGCTTTACCGCGACCGCTTCCAGCCAGGGCCCTGGGGCGACAAACCGCGCTTCATGCTGGCCGCGAACCTGATCGCGGCGGACACGGACGCGGAAGCGCGGCGGCTGCGGACCAGTTCGCAGATCCAGTTCTTCCGGCTGCGGACCGGCAATCCCGGCTTGCTGCCCGCGCCGGTGGATGATCTTGATGCGGTCGTGCCCGCGCAATACCAGTCGATGGTGGACCGGGTGCTGAGCGTCAGCGCCGTCGGCGCCCCCGACACCGTCAAGGCGCAGATCGACGCGATGGTCGCCCGCTACAAGCCGGACGAGCTGATCCTGACCGGCAACATCTGGGACCCGGCGGCGCGCGAAAAATCCTTCGCCATCGGGGCCGAGGTGCTGGGACTCACCCGCGCATGACCTCGCGCCTGGTGGTGCTGGGCCATGGCTATTCGGCCGGCTTCCTGACCCGGCGGCTGGTGCCGCAGGGCTGGACCGTCACCGGCACCACCCGCGACAATGCTTCACGTGTCACGCTGGCAGGCGCCACGCCCCTGCGCTGGCCCGGCGAGGAGGACGCGGTGCGGGCCGAGATCGCCCGCGCCGACGCGATCCTGATCAGCGCCGGGCCGGAGGCCGGGGAATGCCCGGCGCTGCGCGACTTCGGCACAGCCATCGCGGACAGCCGCGCCCGCTGGTTCGGCTATCTCTCCACCACCGGAGTTTATGGCGACCGACAGGGCGGCTGGGTGGACGAGACCTCAGACCTCGCGCCCTCGACCCGCCGGGGCCGCGACCGCGTGGCGGCGGAAGCCGGGTGGCAGGCGCTGGCCGCAGCGCACGGGTTGCCGCTACACATCTTCCGCCTTGCCGGCATCTACGGCCCCGGACGCGGCCCCTTCGAGAAGGTCCGCAACGGCACCGCCCGACGCATCATCAAGCCGGGGCAGGTGTTTTCCCGCATCCATGCCGAGGACATCGCGCAGGTCGTCGCGGCCTCGATTGCCCGGCCCGATCCGGGCGCGATCTACAATCTCTGCGACGACGACCCCGCCCCGCCCGAGGACGTGCTGGAACACGCCGCCCATCTGCTGGGGCTGCCCCCGCCGCCCGCCGAGGACTTCGCCAGCGCCGAGATGACGCCCATGGCCCGCAGCTTCTATGCCGAAAGCAAGCGCGTCTCGAACGACCGGATCAAGCGCGACCTCGGCATCCGCCTGATCCACCCGGACTATCGCAGCGGGCTGGCCGCGATCCTGGCGGAAGAATCCGTCAGGGCGTGATCCGGCAGCAGCCGTTCTCCATCCGCGAGGCCTGGTCCGCGCCCTCGAACAGCAGCGTGGCCGACAGCCCGAAGGCGCGATCCGACATGCCGTCGCTGCATTGGGCGGGGGTCAGCACCACCGTCAGTCGGCCCTGCGCGTCGCCCGCGATGATGCTGCGGGCGGGCTCGCGCCGGGCGGGGTTGTCCACCACCACGCGGCGCTGCAGGGGGCGCGAGAGTTCGGGCGTCTCGTAGACGATGTTGGCGCCGACCTGCCGCAGCGACCAGAAGGGCTCGGTCCCGAGGCAGTTCAGCGTGGCCGGAATTTCGCCCGGCTTCCAGACATCGGGCCGTTCCTGAAGATAGCGCATGTTGACCCAACCCGAGCGCTCAAAGGTGTTGACCCGCGCCCAGCCGGACCGTGTCTCGATCACCTCGACCCCCGTTGCGTCATGCGGCAGTTCCGACAGGATCGAGGAGGAGGCGTCCGGCATCGCCCGGATATTCAGCACGTCGTTCGACTTGACCCCCGTCACGTCGTAGAGCGTCGGCAGCATGGACTGCGCGGCGGCGGGACCGGCGAGGGCAAGGGTCAGGGCAAGGGCGGCAAGACGCATCGGGAACCTCGGGGCTTGTCAGACAACGGCCCCGAAAAGATGCCCGATCACCGAGGTCACCGCCATCGCGAATGAACCCCACAGCAACACACGCACGAGAGCGGGGCGGAGAGGCGCACCCCCCGCCCATGCCCCCAGCATGCCCAAAGCGGCCAGCGCGATCAGCGTCACCGCCAGAACCACCGGCACGATCAGCCCCAAGGGTGTCAGCAGCGCCGCGAGATAGGGCACCCCGCCCGCCACGGTGAAGGTCGCGCCCGAGGCCATCGCGGCCTGCATGGGATCGGCCGAAAGCTCCTCGGTCAGACCCAGTTCATCGCGCAGGTGGGCGCCCAGCGCATCATGCTCGGTCAGTTCGCAGGCGACCAGCCGGGCGGTATCGGGGGCGAGGCCGCGCGATTCGTAGATCAGGATCAGTTCCTCCAGCTCGATCTCGGGCTGGTGGTGCAGCGCCTGTCGCTCGCGGTGGATGTCGGCGGCCTCGATGTCGGACTGGGAACTGACGCTGACATATTCCCCCGCCGCCATCGACAGCGCGCCCGCGGCCAACCCTGCGCCGCCCGCGATCATCACCGCCTGCGGATCGCCCGAGGCCGTCGCCACGCCCACGACCAGCGAGCCGATCGACACGATCCCGTCATTCGCCCCCAAGACAGCCGCCCGCAGCCAGTTCGAGCGGGTGATGTAATGCGGGTCGTCAGGATGGGCATCGGGGTGGGTGTTGCGGGTCATGGCTGTGTTCCAGTCGCGCAGGCCATGCATGGCCAAGCCGCTCGGCAGTCGAATAGGCGCGGCCGGCGCGGCCCGTCAATCGACGGAGAAGTAATCCTCGTCGATGCGGCGGATAACATAGGTCGCGCTGGTGCGCACCCCCACGCCGTGGTCGATCATCAACCGCGCGAGCCGCGCCCCGTCGATCAGCACGACGCGCTGCTCGATCCCGCGCACATAGCCCCATGCCTCCTTGGTGAAGGAGGAGGTCGTGACGAACACGCCCTTTCGTGCCCTCGCCCCGATCAGCGAGCCGACGAAGCCCTGAAGCGCGGGGCGGCCAATGGCATTCTCGGGCTTGTAGCGCTTGGCCTGGATATAGACAGCGTCGAGGCCCAGCTTGTCCTCGTTGATGATTCCATCAATGCCGCCGTCGCCGGACTTGCCGATGGCACGACCCATCTCCGCCCGACCGCTGCCATAGCCCATGGCGATCAACAGGTCGACGATGACCTGCTCGAAACGGGCAGGCGTGACAGCGAGGAGTTGTTCCAGCAGTTCCTCGGCCAACGCGTCCTGCAGGGCGGCATGGGCCGAGTCGATCAGTTCCTGCGGGGTCTCGGTCGTGTCCTGTGGTTCGGAAGCACCGAACACGGGCACTTCTGGCGCTTCCTTTGATCGTCCTGCCAAGTATGTCAGCCATTCCAGAAAGTCCGGGTAGGTTCTGAGCGTGTTCTTGTCGATCTTGGTCGGATTGCTGTCCAGCAGCGCCTTTCCCGCAGGAGTGATCCGGTAATGGCCCCGTTTGATGGGTTCCACTAGGCCGGCGTGCATCATGTAGTTCCGCGCCCAATGAGCACGGTTCGACATATAGCTCTGAGTTCCACTGGGAAGCAGCATTTCCATCTGGGTGTCGGAAAGCAAAAACTGTTTCTGCAGTCCGGGAAGGGAGTCGGCGATCGACTGCTTTCCCTCGCCGATCATGCGAAGAATTGGCAACATTAACTCTTCGTATTTTGGCAGCCCCTCTCCCCTCACGCCCGCCGCCCCAGCGCGGCGACCCCCAGCACCTCCAGCACCTTTGCCTCGATCTGGGGCGCCTCCATGGCAGCCGCGCGATACATCGCCTCGGGACTGGCGTGGTCGATGAAGGTGTCGGGCAGGACCATGCTGCGGAAGCGGAAGCCGCGGTCGAAGACGCCTTCTTCCGCCAACAGTTGGGCCACATGGCTGCCGAAGCCGCCGATGGCGCCCTCCTCGATGGTGATCAGCGCCTCGTGTTCGCGCACCAGCCGCAGGATCAGGTCGCGGTCCAGCGGCTTGGCGAAGCGGGCGTCCGCCACGGTGGGGGCGAGGCCGCGTGCCATAAGCGATTCGCGGGCGCGCAGGACCTCGGACAGCCGGGTGCCGAAGGACAGGATGGCGACGCGGGCGCCTTCCGCCACGATGCGGCCCTGCCCGATCTCCAGCGGCTCGGGGCGCTCGGGCAGTTCGACGCCGGTGCCCTCGCCGCGCGGGAAGCGGAAGGCCGAGGGGCGGTCGTCCAGCGCGACAGCGGTGGCGACCATGCGGACCAGTTCGGCCTCATCGGCGGCGGCCATGACGACGAAGCCGGGCAGGTTCGCAAGGAAGCCTACGTCATAGGCACCCGCATGGGTCGCGCCATCGGCGCCGACCAGCCCGGCGCGGTCGATGGCGAAGCGCACGGGCAGGCGCTGGATCGCCACGTCATGGACAACTTGGTCATAGCCGCGCTGCAGGAAGGTCGAATAGATCGCGCAGAAGGGCCGCATCCCCCCCGCCGCAAGCCCGGCCGAGAAGGTCACGGCGTGCTGTTCCGCGATCCCCACGTCGAAGCAGCGGCGGGGGAAGCGGTCGGCAAACAGGTTCAGTCCCGTCCCGTCCGGCATGGCGGCGGTGATCGCCACGATGCGGTCGTCCCGCTCGGCCTGGGCGATCAGGGACTTGGCGAAGACGCTGGTATAGCTGGGGGCGTTGGACTTGGCCTTGGCCTGCTCGCCCGTGATGACGTCGAACTTGGCGCGGGCATGGCCGCGGTCGGCGGCGTTCTCGGCCGGGGCGTAGCCTTTCCCCTTCTTCGTCACCGCATGGATCAACACCGGCCCGTCCGCCCGCGCCTTGACCGTCCTGAGCAGCGGCAGAAGCTGGTCGAGGTCGTGGCCGTCCACCGGGCCGACGTAAGAGAAGCCCAGTTCCTCGAACAGGGTGCCGCCGATGGTGATGCCCTTCAGCATCTCCTTGGCGCGGCGGGCGCCCTCCTGCATGGGCGGCGGCAGCAGGCTGACCGCCCCTTTGGCGGCGGCCTTCAGTTCCTGGAACGGCCCTTGGGTGTAAAGCCGGGTCAGGTAGCTAGACATCGCCCCGGTCGGCGGGGCGATCGACATCTCGTTGTCGTTCAGGATCACGAACAGACGGGTGCCCATGTGGCCCGCGTTGTTCATCGCCTCGAAGGCCATGCCGCCGCTCATGGCGCCGTCCCCGATCACGGCGATGGCGTCGCCCGGATCGCCGCCGAGGTCACGCGCCGCGGCAAAGCCCAGCGCCGCGCTGATCGAGGTCGAGGAATGGCCCGCCCCGAAGGGGTCATGCGGGCTTTCCGACCGCTTGGTGAAGCCCGACAGTCCCCCTTCCATCCGCAGGCTGCGGATGCGGTCGCGGCGGCCGGTCAGGATCTTGTGGGGATAGCACTGGTGGCCCACGTCCCAGATGATCTTGTCGCGCGGGCTGTCCCAGACCGCGTGCAGCGCCACGGTCAGTTCGACCACCCCCAGCCCCGCGCCCAGATGGCCGCCGGTCACGCTGACGGCGCTGATCGTCTCGGCCCGCAACTCGTCGGCCAACTGGTGCAGTTGCCGGTCGCTCAGCGCCTTGAGGTCGGCGGGCGAGGCGACGCGGTCGAGGATCGGCGTTGCGGGACGCGAGGTCGTGTCGGTCATGGGCTGGCCCCTTCCGGGCGGGCGGACCCCCCGGAGGCGGTCGGTCTCAGGTCTTGCGGTGGATAACGAAACGCGCCAGCGCCCGCAAGTTTCCGGCCCTGTCGCCATAGGGGTCGAGCGCGGCCTCGGCCCGCACTACCATTTGGGTCGCCCGCGCCCGCGCTTCCTCCAGCCCCAGCAGGGAAACAAAGGTGGCCTTGCCCGCCGCCTGATCCTTGCCGGTGCGCTTGCCGGTCTGTTCCACGCTGGCGGTCACGTCCAGAATGTCGTCGGCGATCTGGAAGGCCAGCCCGAGGTAGTGGGCATAGTCCTGCAAAGGCGCGGGATCGGTGCCGCCGATGATCGCCCCGGCCGACGCGGCAAAGCGGATCAGCGCGCCGGTCTTGGCGTGCTGCAGCGCCTCTATGGCGGGCAGGTCCAGCGGAGTGCCCGCCGTCTCGGCCGCGATGTCCTGCGCCTGTCCCCAGACCATGCCCCGCGCGCCTGAGGCCTCGGCCAGCCGCGCCACCAGCGCAATGCGCGCCTCGGCCGGGCCGATCACCGGGTCGGAGAGCATTGCGAAGGCCTGCGTCTGCAGCGCGTCGCCGGCAAGGATCGCCGTCGCCTCGGTCCAGCGGACGTGGCAGGTGGGCTGGCCCCGGCGCAGGTCGTCGTCATCCATCGCCGGCAGGTCGTCGTGGATCAGGCTGTAGGCGTGCAGCAGTTCCACCGCCACGGCGACCGGCATGGCGCTGAGGTCCTCGACGCCGAACAGCCGCGCCGATTCCAGCACCAGGAAGGCGCGGATGCGCTTGCCGCCATTGGTGGCATAACGCATCGCGTCGGTCAGGTCGCCCGACGGCAGGTCCGCCAGCGCAGCCTCGATGGCGCTCGCTGTGGCGCGCTGCGCCTCCTCCAGCCTTTGGTGCATCCTTACAGCCCTTCGACCGGGGCGGTCCCGCTGGGCTCTCCATTGGCGGCAAGCATGATCTTCTCGACCCGCTCCTCGGCCTGGCGCAACCGGCGCTCGCAATGGGCGCGCAGCTTTGCGCCGCGTTCGTAAAGGGCGATGGACTGTTCCAGCGTCGCCTCGCCATGTTCCAGCTTGCCGACGACCGATTCGAGTTCCTTCATCGCGTCCTCGAAGGACATCTGGTCGATTTCGGCATCGGTCATGGGCCGGTTCCTTCAAGCGCGGTGACATGGGCGCGGGCGGATCGGCCCAGCGCGGCCAGATCATAGCCCCCTTCCAGGACCGAGACCACCGGGGCCGCGCCTGCCGCGTCGCAGATCATGCGGGTGATCGCGGCAAAGTCATCGTCCTCCCATTCGAGCGCGGCGAGGGGGTCGGCCGCATGGGCGTCGAAGCCCGCCGAGATGATGACAAGCTGCGGCGCATGGGCCTGCAGGCGATCCATGATCTGCCGCCATGCGGCCCGCGCCTGCGCTCCGCCCGAGCCGGGCGGCAGCGGGACATTCATCACCTGCCCATGCGCGCCGGTCTCGCTTGCGCGCCCGGTGCCGGGATAAAGCGGCATCTGGTGGGTCGAGGCGAAGAAGGCGCGGGATTCGTCCCACAGCAGGTCCTGCGTGCCATTGCCGTGGTGAACGTCGAAGTCCAGCACCGCTACCCGGTCCAGCCCGTGATGATCCAGCGCGCGCATCGCCGCGATGGCGGCGGTGCCGAGCAGGCAGAAGCCCATCGGCGTCTCGCGTTCCGCATGATGCCCCGGCGGGCGCATGGCGACGAAGGCGCGGCTGTCCTCTCCGCCAAGCACCGCATCCACCGCCGCGCAGGCCGCGCCGACGGCCCGCATTGCAGCCTCGAGGCTGCCCGGCGACAGCCAGGTGTCCGCATCCAGCGCCACCTGCCCCTGCGCCGGCACCGCCGCCTTCAGCCGGGCGAGGTAACGCTCGGGATGGCAGCGCAGCACGTCGGCCTCAGCGGCCAGCGGCGCTTCGCGGCGATCGAGCTTCAGATCCGCCAGCCCGTCCAGCACCGCCTTGTGGCGGGCGACCTGCTCTGGGTGGCCGGACGGGGTGAGGTGCCGTTCGGAGGCAGAATGCGTGTAGAGGATCGTCATGCCCGCAAGCTAATGGCAACCGCTGCAGAAACGCAATCGCAAGCATTACAGTCCGGCGCCGCGCCTGCTGCACGGTTGCATGGGTATTGGGACCAGAAAGATGTCACTCGTGCGGGGCAAAGAAGAAGGCTTCTTTCTGGCTCAAATACCCATGCGGCGCTTCAGCCGGGAATATCTGTTCCAATCGGTGCGCGGCTCAGGCGGCGAGGCGGGCGCTGTCGTGGCCGGTGATCGTCACCTCGACCAGTGCGCCCTCGGGCAGGTCATGGGCAAAGGAAACCTCGGTAAACTGCTCGGTGCGGCCGATGCGAGGTCCCTCGGTCAGAACACGGTGAGACCGACCGACCTGTGCCTGTAGGTGCGCGGCCAGCGCAGCCTTGCCCACGGCGCGCAGGCGCGCGGCGCGGTCCTTGATCGCAGGGCCGGGCACGCGCGGCATCCGCGCGGCCGGGGTGCCCGTGCGCGCGCTGTAGGGGAAGACGTGCAGGAAGGTCAGGCCGCAGTCCTGCACCAGCTTCACCGAGTTCTCGAAATGCGCCTCGGATTCGGTGGGAAAGCCCGCAATGATGTCGGCGCCGAAGACGATGCCGGGACGCATGCGGCGGGCTTCCTCGCAGAAGGCGATGGCATCATCGCGCCTGTGGCGGCGCTTCATGCGCTTGAGGATCAGGTCGTCGCCATGCTGAAGGGACAGATGCAGATGCGGCATCAGGCGCGGCTCGGTGGCGATCGCCTCCATCAGCTCGGGGTCGGCCTCGATCGAATCGATGGAACTGATCCGCAGGCGTGGCAGGTCGGGCACCATCCGCAGGATGCGCCGCACGAGGTTGCCCAGCCGGGGCTGGCCCGGCAGGTCAGCGCCCCAGCTTGTCAGGTCCACGCCAGTCAGCACGACCTCGTTGAAGCCGCGGTCGCGCAACCGTTTGATCTGGTCCACGACCACGCCCGCCGGGACAGACCGAGAGTTTCCCCGGCCATAGGGGATGATGCAGAAGGTGCAGCGGTGGTCGCAGCCGTTCTGGACCTGCACATAGGCCCGGTGGCGGCCGAAGCCGTCGATCAGGTGGCCCGCCGTTTCCCGCACCGACATGATGTCGTCTACCATCACCCGCTCGGTGCCATAGTCGGGCGCGGCGAGGCTGGCCCAGGTCGCGGGCTGCATCTTCTCGTGGTTGCCTATGACGCGGGCGACCTCGGGCATGGCGGCGAAGGTGTCGGGTTCCGTTTGCGCCGCGCAGCCGGTGACGATGATTGGCGCGCCGGGGTTTTCTCGCGACAGGCGGCGGATTTCCTGGCGGGCCTTGCGGACGGCCTCGGCGGTGACGGCGCAGGTGTTGACGATCACCGCGCCGTTCAGGCCGGCCTCGCGGGCCATCTCGGCCATCGCCTCGGATTCATAGGCGTTCAGCCGGCAGCCCAGCGTGGCGAAGATCGGGGGAGCGGTCATGTCGCGGCCAGCCATTCGGGCGACAGGACACCCTCGAAGACCCGCGCCACCGGTCCGGTCATCCACACCCCGTCCTCGCGCCAGTCCACGACCAGCGTGCCGCCGTCGAGGTCCAGCACCACCCGCCGCCCCGTCAGCCCGCGCCGATGCGCCGCGACCGCCGTGGCGCAGGCCCCCGACCCGCAGGCGAGCGTCACGCCGGCGCCGCGTTCCCAGACCCGCATCCGCAGGCGGTCGGGGGCGGTCAGCGAGGCGAACTCGACATTCGTGCGCTCGGGGAACAGTGCATCATGCTCGATCCGGGGGCCGATCGCGGTCAGGTCCACCGCCTCGGCATCGCGGACGAAGAAGACGCAATGCGGATTGCCCATGCCGACCGCCGCGGGGCCGCCGTCCAGCGGGAGCCGCTCGGTGTCCATCTCGCGCGCCAGCGGCACCTCGTCCCAGGCAAGCTGGGGATGACCCATGTTGACATGGACCTGGCCGTCCCGACGTTCCGCTTCCAGCATCCCGCGCAGCGTGGAAAAGCGCACCCGGTCCCGCCCCGGATCACGCATCATCAGGTCGGCCACGCAGCGCGAGGCGTTGCCGCAGGCCCCGGCCCCGGACCCGTCGGCGTTCCAGAACTCCAGCCGGTAGTCCGCCGCATCGTCGGGGCAGATCTCGGCCAGCTGGTCGAAGCCCACGCCCCGGTTGCGGTCCCCCAGCGCCCGCGCCAGCGCAGGCGTCACCCGCCGCTGCGGGGCGCCGCGCGAGTCGATGATGACGAAGTCGTTGCCCGCCCCGTGCATCTTGACGAAGCCGAGGCCGCCCGGGTTTTCCTGTTCCATCGCGGCGATATACGCGCACATCCGCGATTGTGCCAGATGCGCAGCGATTTGGCCTTGACCCCCGCCAAACGCATCCGTAAGGAAACGCCCTGTGTTGGGCCCATAGCTCAGTTGGTAGAGCAACTGACTTTTAATCAGTGGGTCACAGGTTCGAATCCTGTTGGGCTCACCACTGTTTCTCATGAATACAATGCCTTGCCCCATTCCTCTCAGGCGTTCAGTGATGATGCCTTGGTGCTGGTCACCGGATTGGTCACTTTTTTAGAAGGTACCACGATTTTTCAGAGGCGCCTCTAGGGCGCGCTGCGCAGAACAGCACCGCAGGTGGTCCTGTGAAGACCATTGAGATGGAACTGTTCTCATAGGTCAGCCACCTGAGCCGCCTGCTACGTGGGATGTGACGATCTTCTCTCTGCCTGATTCGAGACCCTGCCATCCAGGCAACCCGACATAAAGATCCAGGTTCACCAAGGAGCAGATCATCAGGATTCTGCGTGAGCAGGGTCCACGCACTGTGTCGGTAGGGTGAAGAACTTCAACAGGTGGCGCATGCGTGGGATGTTGGAAGCGACAGGTCTCAGCCTAGATGGCCAAGTCTAGTGACATGGGCGGGTGCCCATCACGCAGCTCCTAGCGGAGTCGCTGCTCGACCAAACATCCTGAAGGACCTTATGTCCCAGAGTGGTCACGACCCGGTTTGGGATCAGGTGGATGAAGGTCGCGGACTACAGCAGCGCATCACGGTGCGCTCTAGATCATGGCGTACCCCAGATCGCTGTCGCGAGCCGCACCGTCAGCCGGGCCAGGTCTCGCAGCGGGACATTTCAAAATCTGTGTTCACGCGCTTCACTGGAGCCACTACGGCGGACTCCCAGGTTGATGGCAGCGTGCCTCCGCTTACTATACAAGAGACAGAGGCTGCGAAGGTGCTAGCCGGACCGGCACGCAAAGGCACAAGGGGTACCACCTTTTTTAGAGAATGGTCGTCGTCCTCAACGCGATCCTGGCTGACGTGCGCCAAGGGATTTTTCGTGTTCTAAAAATGCACCACAATGAACTAAGCTACATTGCTGAAGCCCCAGCGTGAATCCGAGAACCGGGAGCGCGGCAGGGCGATCTCACACTGGTAGCTGATGCCGTACGTTCATGCTCGTCTGAAGCCCGTCGAGTCGGATCCCGATGGTGTCGCCGCGTTGTACCGTCGTCTGACGCAAGTTGCGAAATCTAAGAACACCACTTGGGGAAGTAACTCGAGGGAACTTGCGCCAAACTTGGTCTCTGACGTCGAACCCGTACGGCAGCGCCACTAAGCGCAACTATGCTGCCGCGGCTGTTGCATTCACCCGGCGCACGATCTCGACCAGCTCCTTCGCCTGCTCGTCCTTGAACAAGCCAGCAATGCCCATGTCGTCCAGGTCAGTAAAGGGGCTCTCGTAGAAGAGGCTCGGATCGACGATTCCTGCTTCGGTCAGGCTGTCGATGATGAGGTTCACGAACTCCGCCTGATTTGCGTTCAGCGCGTACCGAGCGGTGAATGTGCTGAACAGGTCCTTGGCGGCTGCCCGGTCGAGCCCCGTCAGTGAGCGGAGAAAGACGCCCAGTTCCATCCCGCCGATGGCGTCCGTCCAATCCTCGCCGTCGATCACGCCCTCCTCCTGCAGCATCCGCTCGAGTTCCTGCAGATCCTGCCGGGTCAGTTGATCCCCGCGACGGACCTTGATGAGGGTGATGTGGTCCTTGTGCCGCTCAACGAAACCGCGAACCTTTCGCTGGAAGCTCCCCTTGTCCACGCCCGTGCCCACCTGCGGCAGTGTCACTGCCTGACCGGTGCCGATCTCGTCCTCGAAGTCGGTGATGACGACCTTCCGTGTCACGGGCTCGATCAGCTCGACCAGCAGCCGAAGCTTGCGGCGCACCTCCTCCAGCATCTCGACACTGATATCCGTCCAGAACTCGTCCGTCTGCAGGTCAAGGATCAGCGCCATCTGCTTGGCGACAAGCGGTATGTTTCCGAGCTTCTCGAGCGAGGAGGCGATCTCCCGGATGCGGGTCTGCGCGCGGGCGAAGGATGCCTCACCGCGCAGCAGAGACAGCTGGGCGCCGAGCACCAGCAGGTCGAACTGCTTGGCCGGAAGGTTGTCGTCCTGGAAGGCACTGGGCAGACCTGCGATGCGGTTGGCGAGTGCATCCTGCGCGTTGGCATCCAGCTGGTTCCAAGCCTCTCGGGACTGGAAGGCCTCGACCTCGCGCCGATGCGGTCGTACGATGAAGTTGTCGAGGATCATGCCCGCCACTTCCTGGTGGAGCCGGTCGCGCAACTCGCGTCCCAGCTCTCCGTCGTGTTGAGCCCGTTCCAGTTCGGCCAAGAGTTCGAGCCGTGCCCGGAACAGCCGCTCGCCGATGGGCGCGGCCCCTGCCGGTTCGGCGCGGTTCGGGTTCTCGCCAAAGAACTCGAGGTTCTGGCAGTAGTCGAAGATCAGGAACTCCTGCTTGTCCTGACCCGGTCCGAACAGGTTCGGCCGCAGCCGGGTACCGCGGCCGACCATCTGCCAGAACTTCGTGCGCGAGCGGACGATCTTGAAGAACACGAGGTTCACGACATCGGGGACGTCGATGCCGGTGTCGAGCATGTCGACCGAGACGGCGATATGCGGCGGCTTCTCGGGCTCCGAGAAGTCGTCGATCAGGCTCTGGGCATAGCTGACACTGTAGTCGATCAGCGCGGCGAACTGACCCTTGAGATGCGGGTAGTTGGCATCGAAGCGCTGGACGATGAACCTGGCATGGGCGCTGTTCTTGGCGAAGATGATCGTCTTGCCCAAGCGATCGCCGCCCGCAACCTTGATGCCGTGGGTCATCAGGTGCTCGAGCACTTTGTCGACGGTGTCGATGTTGAACAGCCACTTGTTCAGGTCGTTTGCCTCGACCCGATCAGGAGTGTCTCCATCCTCGGACCACTCGAGCGCGTCCCACTCCTCCTTCTCCTCGTCAGAGAGCTGGTCGTAGCTGATCCCTTCACGCTGGAAGCGCAGGGGCACCGAGATGCCCTTAGGGGGGACCAGGTAACCGTCAGCTACAGCCTCCTCGAGGTCGTAGGCGTCGGTCGGCACGCCCCGCTCGAGCTGGAACAGGGAATAGGTGTCGCGGTCGATCTCGTCTCGTGGCGTGGCGGTTAGGCCGACCAGCAGGCTGTCGAAGTACTGAAAGATCGCACGGTACTTGCGATAGACTGAGCGGTGCGCCTCGTCGATCACGATGAGGTCGAAGTGACCGGGACCGAAGCGCTTCTCTCCTCCCTTCATCTCGTCGATGAGACCCATCATGGTGGGATAGGTGGAAAGGCACACGCGAGCGGTCGTGTGGTTGTTCTGGTTCGGATCGTGGCTCTGCAGCAGGTTCGCGCTGGGCGCCGAGGGCAGATGCGCCTTGAAGGCGCCATGCGCCTGCTTCACCAGCGCGACCCGGTCAGCCAGGAAGAGCACCCGCTTGACCCAGTTGGCCCGCAGAAGCTGGTCGATCAGCGCGATCACGGTGCGGGTCTTGCCCGACCCAGTGGCCATTACGAGCAGCGCACGCCGCTGCTTTGCCTCGAAGGCCTCGCCCACGCGTCGGATGGCACGCTGCTGGTAGAAGCGCTCCACGATAGCCTCATCGACCTCGACCGAGTTCAGCGGCTTCCGTGTGGCCCGGCGCTGGTGCAACAGGACTAGCTCGTCCTTCTTGAGAAAGCCCGAGATCGGACGTGGCGGGTACATCTGGTCGTCCCAGATCCAGTGCTCGTAGCCGTTCGAGCAGAAGATCACCGGGCGATGCCCGAACTTTGCCTCGAGGCAGTCGGCATAGAGCTTGGCCTGCTGTTGACCGGTCAGGGCGTCCTTCTTCGTCCGCTTGGCCTCGACCAGTGCCAGCGGCTTGCCATCGTCCCCCCAGAGCACGTAGTCGACAAACCCCTCACCTTTGGAGTTGGGCATCCCCTCGACCCGGAACTCCCGGTCTCGGGGTTGGTCCAGCGGCCAGCCAGCCTCGGCCAGCAGCAGGTCGATGAAGGCGTCGCGGGTGGTGGCTTCGTCATAATCGTGGGTGTCAGGCTTGGCCTGGTTCGCGGCCTTCACCGAGGCGATCTCACCCTGCAGGGCGGCTATCTCGGCCTTCAGCACGGCACGGCTTGCCTCGGAGGCCAACCGCGCCTCTTCTGCTGCCTTTTGAGCGGCCTGTGCAGCGGCGTGCTGTTCAGACAGCGCCTTGATCTGCTTCACGGTGCTGGCGGTGATCGTCAGCGTCTTTTCCAGCTTGTTGATGTCAAAGCGCAGCGCGGGGTCCGGCTTGGCCTTGCGCCCATAGGTTCGGGCGATCCAGTAGCAGACCTGGAACAGCTCGCTTACAGCGGTTACCGCGTCGGCTGTGCTCGGGGGCCTGGTATCGTGCGCGGCCCGGTTACCGTGCTCCTTGATGATCTTTGCCTTTGTCACGATCGCCGGGCCGGTCAGCGCGCCAAGCGATGGCTCGTGAATCATCGCATTCAGGTCATCCCGATATGGACGCTTCAGCGTTCGATCACTGCGGAACAGCCAGATCAGAGCGACCTCGAGGGTAAGGCGCGCATGGAAGCAAGCGCTGCGTGGGTCCGAAAGGGCATCGGTCTCGGCCTTCCTGGCCGGGGCGAACAGATCGGGGAATTCTGCGGACAGAAAATCGAATTGAGACATGGGACCGGCAGAGTGAATGTCGGAGCAGGCTACGGGACCGCTAGGTCGAGGGGCAAGCGAAATTCCGCTAATGGTTACGCAGTTCGGGGAAAGCGTCAGCAAATCCCGCCCGCACCTGATCCCACAATGCAGGGTCGAGAGGGCGGCGGCAGTTCACGCGGTTCAGGACGGTGTAGCCGGCCGCATCCAGGCTGTCCGCCAGCTTCTTCTCGGCGGCTGCAAGCGCATCGCGAAGGGGGATATGCGCGGCCATGTCGGCGGCCTCGGGATGGACAGGGCCGTAGAAGATGAACTCGTACTGCTCAACTTGCGGCAGGTCGATGCCGCGCGCGGCAAGGTTGCGGCGCAAGGCGTTCTGCATCTTGTTGCGGCCCAAGTGCTGGCCGAAGCGGTCATAAGGCGCGGAGGCATGCGGGCTGCTTTCGTCCCCCGTCCGTCCGACATAAAGCAGCGCCTCGCCCTGCACCTGGATGCGCCAGACATAGAGCCAAAACCCGCGCTGCAGCATGACGCTGGGAAGACTGATGGTGTGCAGCGCGGGATTGGGCATGGTTAAAGTTCGCCTCGGAAGGCGCGGTGCTGGAGGGAGGTGAAGAGACTATTGGCAGCGTTCTCAGCCCGTTGGTTGGCTTGATCGAGCGTAGCTAAGGCGTGAACCCGTGTGCAAAATTGAGACTGCAATTTCAATGGTGGCCAGAGCACATCAACCGGATGCAAGTTGTTTCTATTTAGGCTAGGGTTGGCAGAGCTGGCTTCATATTGGGAGATCGGGAACTGCTTAAAGAAGTAGTAAACAAACAAAGGAATATTTCCTCTGAAGTCTTTCACGAATAAAGTTGTGTCGTGAGGCCAGAAATCCTGCGCGCTGTAATGAACATTTCCCACAGAACCTTTTCGCCCCAGCACGACACCGGGACCCGGGGCAAAGGCCTCCGCGTGATAGAACGAGACTCCACCCGATGAGATAACCGGAACGCTACCGGGGAGAGCATTGCTCTTCGTTATATCTTTGCCCCTCTGCAGACGAATTTCATCTCCAAGTTTGCGATTTTTCCAACCGGCGCTAAGCTGATCTTGAGATAGTACCGAGAGTTGAGCTGGAGCCCCGAACATCTCACGAAAGATCGCCTGCCCGAGGGTGTTCAGGCGGTCGAGGGCGCGGCGGCGGAGGCGTCGCAGCGCGTCCGCCTGATCCAGTATCCCCGCTATCCGCTTTTGCTCATCCAGCGGGGGAAGGGGTATCTCGACTTTCGCCAGGCGCTCCCATGGAACAGAACGCCGCCGATGCACAGATCCATCTCCAAGCGTGCCATAGAGCTGAACCATGGGTTCCGTTTTCAGCATACGTGCCAAGTACGGCTTGAAGCACTGACTAGTGTCGACGTCGAACACCCGATACATCGGACTAATGAGCCCATGTTGTGTCGAGAGTGCAACCGAACCCTCATCGAGATGAATGGGAGAAAACGCAAAGTCACCGGGGTGAACGACCTTGTATTTAGAAAGGTCCTTACTATGCACTGCCTTTTTAAAGTATTCGTCGCTCCTGACAAAGCCCTCGTATTTTGTAATCGACAACACCGGTATATTCTGATTCGCCGGAGCGGACCTTACTACTGGCTTAGCGAAACTGCCTAAAGAGACTTTACTCACGCGAGCATCTCCTCGAGCCGATCTAGCCCCCCCGCGATCTCGGCCTCGATGGCGCGCAGCTCGGCGATGATTGCGGCGGGGCTTTCATGCTCCACCGCCTCGTGCTCGACCTCCTTGTAGCGGTTCAGGGTCAGATCCCAGCCACCAGTCGCCGCGATTTCCCCGGCCGGGACCATGAAGCTCTGCGCCGTGCGGGGGCGGTCAGCCTCGCCCGCCAGATTGTCCCAGCGAGACAGGATGTCGGACAGGTTGTTTTTGGCGTGCTCGTCTGCGGTCAGCGGCACCTCAGGTGTGGGCCCCAGCTTCTCGGCATCGAGCAGCGGCATCCGCCTGTCGTCCAGGCTAAAGCCGTCGGCTGTCATGTCATAGAACCAGACGTTCTCGGTCCCCCCGACGCCTGTCTTGGTGAACAGCAGGATCGCGGTCGAGACCCCTGCATACGGGCGGAACACGCCCGAGGGCATCTTGATGACCGCATCTAGCTTGTGGTCCTCGACCAATGTGCGGCGCAGCGCCTTGTGCGCCTTGGAGGACCCGAACAGCACCCCGTCGGGTACGATCACCGCCGCCCGTCCACCGGTTCGCAGCAGCCGCAGGAACAGGGCCACGAACAGCAGCTCGGTCTTTTTCGTGTGGACGACCTTCAGCAGGTCCTTGGCCGTGGTGTCATAGTCCAGCGAGCCCGCAAACGGCGGGTTCGCGAGGATCAGCGAATAGATACCCGCATCGCTGTCATGCTCCTCGGCCAGGCTGTCGCGGTAACTCACGTCGGGGTTCTCGACCCCGTGCAGCGTCATGTTCATGGCCCCGATCCGCAGCATGGTGCTGTCGAAGTCGAAGCCGTGGAACATACGTTCATGGAAGTGCCGGCGCTGCTCGGCATTCCGCAGCGCCTGCGGGTGATGGGTGCGGATGTACTCGCCCGCGCCGACCAGAAAGCCGCAGGTGCCCGCCGCAGGATCGCAGATCACGTCCTCGGGCGCGGGCTTCATCAGGTTGACCATCAGGTTGATGATGTGCCGCGGTGTCCGGAATTGGCCGTTCTGACCGGCGCTGGCGATCTGGCCCAGCATGTATTCATAGACGTCGCCCTTGGTGTCGCGATCGTCCATCGGCACCTGGTCCAGCATCTCGACAACCTTGGCCAAGAGGTTCGGGTTTGAGAAGCCCAGTCGTGCGTCCTTCATATGGGTACCGTAGGTCGAGCCCGCCTCGCCCAAGTCGCGCAAGAAGGGAAAGACATGCTCATCCACGACCCGCATCATCTCGCGTGGCTCGAAGTTCTTGAACCGGGACCAGCGGAGATTCTCGTAGGGTTCGCCCTGTGGATCGCGGCCTTGGGGGAAGATGCGGCGAGCAAGCGGCTTGCCGAGCTGCTGGGCCTTCGCTTCCTCAACCAGCTGCAGGTCATCGAGCCGCTTGATGAACAGCAAATAGGTGATCTGTTCGATGACCGAGAGGGGGTTGGAGACGCCGCCCGACCAGAAGGCGTTCCAGATCTGGTCGATTTGCGAGCGGATGGGGCCTGTAAGCATGAGGTGCCTTGCTTCTTATTTCCGGCGCACCTTAGTCCGCACAACTGTGCCCGGCTAGACTGCGCCCTCTTGGTCTGATGCCGAGGCCGCAGGCGGAGAAGCCGAGAAGCAGCCAGACGGCTGTGCAGCACGGCAGTTGCAATAAAATAGGGAAAGCGGTCGTTCGTTGATCCGCGATCATGCGCTTCAACCACCGGTTTTCGTCTTCCAGCGCCTTCATCTATCTCGTCATCGACGCCTCCATGCCGCCATACTTCGAGCGATACTTGTGAAAGATCGCGGTGCTAATCCGTGCTCGCGACAAAGCTCAGGCAAAGCCACGCCAATCTCGGTTTGGCAGCACGGCCGTGGCCTGCGGCCCGGTGAAACGCTCTTTCTTACCAAAATTTCCTCTGCTCTCGAATGGCGAGAAAATTCGACTTACGCGACCTACTAACCATGGATAGGCCCCCCGGCCACTTTTTTGGAGCGCTGCGCCAGCACTAATGCGCTTTGCCAGTGCGGCCAATTGCCGGCTTGCCGTGCATTGCGCAACAGTCGTCGCGAGACATGATGGCAGCGGTTCAGTTGCACGAGCGTTGGTGAAATTTGCCACTTCCGTTGCATTTGCGGCAGGTTTCCCGAAATATTCCCGAGCCCGCGCAGCGATTGCATCTGTCCGCACGGGGTTTGATCCAAAGACCATCACCGCCACATCCCGGACAGGTCTTGCCTTCAGAAAGCACCCCGGTCGCAGCACAGTTCTTGCAGGGAGTTCCGGCGCTGTCGATATGCCCTTCGCCGACGCAGTTCCGGCACGGTTTGTTGAAATGCCCCGTTCCGTTGCAAGGGTAGCAGTCGCCCTGCACATCGGTAATGGTGTAATCTCGAAAGATCCCGCTGTGGTAGCTGCGGTGAACCCCTGAACCGTCCGCGCGACGCGCAGTCTCGTAGGCTCCTCCGAAGATGTTTTTGTGAATTTTGCCAGTCTCTATGGTCCTGCCATGTTTTGTGGTCTTCGTGGTGGTCTTGTTCCCGAAGATCCCTTGGTTCCCGACATAGGTTTTCGTCTTGCCACTGCCATGATGCGTCACGATGGTTTTGGGCCTACCGGTCCACGTCGTTGTTCTGCGGATCGAGGTGCCCCCGGTCAGCGCAGCTATCATGGTTCCAAAGAGTCCGGTGCTCTTACGACGTCGAGCCATGACATAACCTCATCGAAAAAGCGTAAACTGACCAGCGACCCTGGGGAAGCAGCTTCTTCTGTTTCAGGACTGAGCGAGTAAACTGTGATGACGCCAGTGCTTCGGGAAAATGCGACTGTGTGGCTCTGACACCACATTGTCCATCCTCAGTGAGAATTTATGATGCAATGATAGGGCATGATCCTGTAGGAATTTCTTCGATGAAAACGCTGAACTGCTCCGGAGGATAACCTTTGCGGCCGGCGTGCCGACGGTTTTCGATAACGCAGGCAATAGGCTAACGTGATGACAGACAACAATCCGCTTTGGTTGGCCTATCTTCGGGAGTCTTGGGGGCCCTCGCCGGAGCGACAAAGAGAGTTGCAGGAGCTCGAGGACAGGGTGCGCGCCGAAAGAGGTGCTAGCGGAGCCGATGCGTTCCGGGCTGAGCGCGCCAGAGGGGTGAAGGCCTACAAGGCAAGGTTGGAGCTCGGGCAGGTGTTCGACACTGGCGGGGAGCATGCTGCGCGGCAATGGCTTGTTGCGGCAAGGGGGTCTTGGCTGAGCGACAGCAAGATTGTCACGAGTCTAGAACTTGAGCTTCAAGGTAGGATCAAGCGCGAGCACGATCTTCGCGCTCGTCACAGCCAACGCATGCAGCGGACGAGGGTCCGGACGACCCTTGTGGATGGGCGGCACCCGAACTGTCTGCGTGCATTGCAGCCAGCCGTTTCCTGGACGATCTATGTCGACGAGACCGGAGCCGAATTCGACGGCACGGTTGATCTTCCCGCGAACTCGAACCGGATGGGGCGCGTGGTGGCCTTGGCCGTCCCAGACGGTATCGAATTTCCCGGTTGTAGCGGGTTTCATGCCGTCGAGCGGACCTTTGCCGAGGTCGACGAGGTGCTGCAACGTGTTCTCGACGCGCCGGTCGGCATTTTGGGCTTCAGCGTGTCGGACGACACTGCACGACATCGGTACTGGATCGGCCATGTCCTCCATCTTGTGCGCTGGACGCTACTGCAATTGCCGGTGCCGACCGATGGCAGGAAAAGCCGGGTTCGCATCCTGATAGAGCAGCGTGGCGCCTATGGACGCCAGACGGATCTGAAGGCCACTGCCCAAGCGCTCGAGAGCGAACTGGCCGCCATCGATACGCGGCGCTTCGATGGGCTGGCGCTCGACATGGGGTTCATGGACAAAAGCCATCCGATGAACGGCTATGTCGATACCGTCGCTTTCACCTGGGGCAGCTCGGACTGGTCAAACAAGGATCGCTTGCGCAAATCGCAATTGCTAGGCCATTGCTTCATTAAGGCCACAGAACGCAGCCTTCACCACTTGTTTCTAGCACTTACCCAAGGCGGGCCGCTGGCGCCGGCCGATTGGTATGCGCTTTGTGCGGCAGCTGCGGATGATCAAGACGACAGCTTCCTGCGCCGCGAGCTCGACCGCCTCGGTAAGGCGCTGGCGCGCTCTCCGAGGCAATGGGAGCTTTACCTTGCAGAGGTGCAGACGCGCCTGATGGGCAAACAGTATTCTCTTGCCGAACTGGGCAGTGCCATCGCCTGGTTGCAGCAGTATGCCGATCAGTCGCAGATCCTCCCGGGCACGTTCCGGTTGCTGCTCGACAGCAGTCACCTTGCCTTGGCTAATCACCGCGGGCAGATACAGGCTGATCTAATCTTCCGCTGCCTTGAAGGGATTGGAAAGCTGGAGGACGAGGCGCCGCAGTTGGCGGTCGAGGCGCTGTTGCGCATGGCAAGCGCCATGACAAACAATTTTGAATTCAAAGCGTTACAAGATGCTGTCGAGGATTGGCTGTCGAAGCCCATCGCAGTGGCGGGGCTGCTGAACTATGGCAAGCTGCAATCGACGCGGGGCCAGATGCACGCCTTCTCGGGAGATCCGTCCGCAGCCGTTTCCTGGTTCAGCGCAGCCGCGACGAGTTTTTCCCGCCTTAGCGATCCGCGGCAGGTCACCCGCGAGACGCATCAGACCGGGATCTACGAGATGATCGCCCGGATGGACGCCCTGCCTTTCAGCGCGACCAGCGAGCCTACCGCTAAGGACGAAGCGGTGCTAGATGCCATTCGCCATTTGCTGGGCAACCGCGAGCCCGAGGCCATCAGCCGGTCGCTGTCCGCGTCAGATCAGGCTAAGCGTTTCGAACATCATCTATGGTTGCGGACGATAACCCGCTTTCCCCGGCACATGGCCGGTGCTCGCGCGGCCTATCTCGATAATCGCGACAAGTGGAAAACGGGCAGCGATCACCCTTGGCCGCTGATCCTTGCCTATCGTGCCTGGTTGCTGAAAGATGCCGGCGCGACGGCAGAAGCGCGCTCCTGGATGGAAGCGGCGGTTACGGCTTGTCTAGACGATGACCACGGGGTGACGCTTGAGTGGATGGCGCTTGTGCTAGGTAGTCTCGCACAGGCGATCGGCCTGCGGCCTGCCGGCTCCGAGCGGGCGGCAGAGGCCGGATTGCGCAAACGCCTGCCGCATGCACCCTGGTCGGCGCTGGCCGGCTTTGCCGGCGAGGCGGCGCAGGGCGGAATGCCGCCCCACCGGATCTGGGCCCATCTGGCAAGATGCCTTCCCTTCAACTTCCACTGAGCCGCGCGCCGGTCCACCTGTCAGCAGCAGCAAAATAGATGTCTCTTCCTAAAATGCCCCTTTCCGCGCCTGAACTGGCCCGACGTGTTCTTTTGCATCCCCGGGGGGGTGTGGAGACGCTGATGAAGCTGGTGGGGCAGAGCGAAACGGAATGGCTGGAACTGAAGGCCGGGTGCTATCCCGGGGGCGGCCGTTTCGAGCGGGGGACGAATGCCGACGATTATCGCTGGAACGTGGCGAAGGCGGTCATTGCGCTGGCCAATTCTATCGGGGGCGTGCTGCTCTTGGGGGTGGCCGACGATGGCGGCGTGGTCGGCATCGAGGCCAGCGATCCCAAGGGCCGGCGACGATCAAAGGGGGCCGAGGCGTTTCGCCGCGAGATAGTCATGCAGCAGGTGCTGCTGCCGGCCAATGGCTGGAAGACCGGCCGACAGGGGAATTTCCGGTTGGTGAATGCCGCCTTGCTCGAGCGGCTGGTGGCGCTGGAAGAGATCCCCCAAGGCGAACAGAGTGTTCTAGCAATCTTTGTCGATCCCGCCCCCAGTAGCTTTGGTTTTGTCGAGGTCGAGGTCGAGGTCGAGGTACCGCAGGATACCGCCGCTGTCAGCCGGATAGTCTATCTACGTAAGCGCGGCGCGGTCGGGCAGGTCGTGGCGCTGACTGCGGATCAGGCGGATGTCTTGTCGGCGCATGAGGTGCAGCGCCAACAACGTGCCGCCGAGATAAAACCGGTCTGGAAACGCTTCGAGGAAAGTGGTTGGCTTGCCCGTTCGGCCGAGGAGCTCCTGCCCGATGTGCGCCGCTATCTTACGGCGCTGGAGGCGCGGCTGGCACCGAGCTCGGCGCGGTTCATCCCGCTCATGGCTGTGCAGCGACGCGGGACCGGGCCGGTCGCTGACGGTAAGGCGCGGGAGCTTGATGATGGCGATAACTGGGCCCGGAGCGAGGCCCCGCGCGCCAGCGAGAGCCACGAAGTGTTACGGACCGAACCAGAGCAGCGCAGGGGGCTGGTGACCGAACTGCTCAGCCAAAGCCGCCGTGCGCTGCTGATCGGCGAGGGCGGATCGGGCAAGAGCAGATGCCTTGCGGCGCTCGCGATCGACGCGGCGTGCGGCTGGCAGCCTGACCGGCCTTGGCCGCTGCTGGTCTCGCTCTCAGCTTACACAGGCGAGGGGCTGTCGAGGTTGCTTGCAACCGAAAGCGGCATAGACTGGCAGGATCTGGCGCCGCGGATCGAAGGGGGCGAGCTGACCCTCTGTCTCGATGGGCTAAATGAATGCCCGGACCTGCTCTATGACCAATGCTTGGCCGATATCGCCGGCATCTTGCGTGACTATCCGACAGCCGGTGTACTGCTGACCAGCCGGACCGCTCAGTTGCCGCCGGGCCTGCAGCTCGAGGTCTTCGAGATCGAGCCGATGGACCGGGCGCGCCAGAGCAAATTTCTGGCGAGATATCTCGGGCAACCGCAGCAGGTCGAGCCGATCCTTGCGCAGCTACACCTTCATGCCGGTGGCAGCGCGATCGCCGGCAGCCCGATGCTGCTGCGCATTGCCGCCGAGGTGGCCCGCGAGACCCACGAGATCCCGACTCAGCGCTCGGCTCTCTATCGCCGCTTCCTCGATGCATGGTTTAGGCGCGAGGTCGAGACAGCACGGCGCGGTGGCCAAGCGCTGTCTTGGGAGCGCGAGTTGGCCATCGGCGCGCTGGCGGAGTTAGCCTTTCAGGCGCGGCAGAAGGGCAGCGGCCGAATGCCCTTGGCCCAAGCCAAAGACCTGCTGGTCCATCGCCTTGGCGAGGACACCGGGCGATTCATCGACTGGGCATCGCAGGGCACCGTTCTGGTTCGTAACACCGGCCGCGAGGAGCTGGTTTTCGAGCACGAGACGGTCCAGGAATATCTCTGCGCCGAATATCTGGTAGCACGGCATGAAGACATGCATGGCGATGTGCTGGCCCTGCGCGCCGATGCCAAGCCTGGTATCTGGGCCATGCCGCTGGCCTTTGCTTTCGAGATGCTCGCGGAGCCGTCGCCCGCACTGATGAATGCGGCTTGGAGAATCGAGCCGCTGATCGTTGCCGCTGGAACACGGGGCACAGCGCATTATCGCGCCGAAGAAGTGACCGAGGATCTATGGATCCGGGCAGTGCTGAACATCCTTCTCGGGCAGGATGCCGCCGCACAGGCCCGCGCCCTCGCGATCATCGCCCGCTCGCCACCAAAATATCCAATTTCACCCTATCTACTGGCCAGCCTGCACAGCCCCGGCTTCTGGTACTCGGCGCAGACTCATGCCGCCGGCGCGGCTAGGCTCGAGCGGTTGCGCGATCTGGTCGGCGGGACCGATTTCCCGTGGATCGAACTGCTGGCCGATGCGTTGGTCGGGTGTAAGAGCTGGGGCGAGGGGCTATCGCCAGCGCTGCGCGCCCTCGCAGGAGTCAGCCCGACGCCGACCCTGATCGAAGTGCTGTCCTCGGCCTCGGTGTCCGAGCTCTGCGCCCTCCGAAGGCGCAAGATGATCTCGGCCGAGACCTTTGTTTCCTCGTGGAAGGCGGCGCTCGACCGCTCGCGGGCGGAGCGGCTGGATCTCGACCTGCTGGATATTTTGCGCACCGAGAAGGAGCAGGTGAACGATATTCTGCGAGAGATGCTGCCGCTCTACAAGGCCGAGTTGCGCCGGATTTCTGTCGAGCCCGAGCTGTCGCTGCGGCTGCTCAGCATTCTGTTGCGCAGCGGTGCGGTCCGTGCCGGCGAGCTTCGCGAGAGGCCGGGCTTTCTGGCGAATGTCTGTGCACGCACGTCGATGATCAACGCCATCCGGCTGGCTCAGCAAGGCTTGCTGAGCCGCGCGGATATCAACGCAGCAACCCGGGCGCGCCTTGTCTATGACCGCAACACCAAACCCGGGTATCTTCGGCAAGCGATCAAAATCGGGCTGCTGGAACTGCAGGATCTACCTGCACAGTTGCGCGAGCAGATTGCAGTTGACGGCCCGTCGTCGCGTAACACCCCGGTCGCAAGATCGGGGAGGAGCAGATTTACGGCCGCGATGCTGGGCGATGCTAGTTCCCGGATGAAGGTCAACGCTGAGCTGGCGAAAACGCGCTGGATGGTTGTCCTGAAGCGGATCCCCGCCAAGCGGGGTTTCGGCTTCGCCCGGCACCCGGATTTCGAGCAGGACATCTTCTGCCTGCTCTCTAAGATTGCCGCAACAGACCGCAGCAAGTTACGCGAGGCCCAGGTGCTCGACGTGCAGATTACCACAAGGTTTGACGCTGGACGGAAGGCTTGGGGCTTTGCGGTCGAGTCCGGGCGCTGCGTGGATTAGTGCAGAACCAGCGAGATCACGCCCCGGTCAGTGGCGGACCCAGTTCATAGTACCTGTCGGCAATCCTGATCGGGTTGCCGAGGGTCAGCTTGCGAGCGTCATCGATGTCGAAGGCATAGATGTGTGCCGAGGCGACATAGCCACGCAGCACGCCGCTGACTGTGTTGCAGCGCCGCGCAAGATCGGTTTGCAGCTGCGCCAGTGCCGCCAGATTTGCATATTGGCGGCCAAAGATGTTCTGGCTGCGGAAAAAGAACTGCAGATCCAGCCGGCCCTGCCGGATCTTGGCGTCGAGCGTGGTCAGGCAAGGCAGGCTGGCGGCAGTGCTGCCGGGAACCAGCAGGTTGATCGTCGCGGATTTCGTGTCGGGTTTGCGTTGCAGTCGCTCGACCATCCAGTCGAACTGATCGACGCCGTTCATGTCGAAAATGCGCTGGGCGTAGGTGAAGGGACGTTCAGGCATTGAGGCGCCCCGCGCGAATTTGGCAAGGGTCCGAGACAGGACCGTCGGGTCACCATGGGCCGAGATAAGCGGATCCTTCTCCTTCGGCGCCGAGATCTCGACGGCTAGCCCAAGCAACTCCAGCAGCTCGACTCTGCCGTCGAGATGAGGCAGTCCATGGTTCAGTACATAGCGGATGCTCTCGAGCCAGCAGTCTCCGATGGTCTGCACATGGATGCCTGGCGGTCGGCCTACCTTGTCATGCTGCATGAAATTAACTCTCGGTTTCAAAAGATTCTGTTCCAGAGCGCCTCGAAATGCCGCCGTTCGAGTGCCGCTCCACGCAATGAACTGGATGTTTCTACTCGCGAGAAATGGCCGATGCCATTCCCATCATCTGCGAAACTGTCGTGTTCGATGCGCTCCAGCCGATGCCAGGCGCCATCGAGATGCCTGATGGCGATCTGGCGATCCTCGGTGATGCTGCCGATAATGGTGATCCTTGCATCCTGCGATGCAGCCAGCTGTTGCAGCAGCGACAGGTGCTCGGGAGGAACGGCATAAAGAAACTGCCAGTCGCCACCAGCGGTCCCAAGCTGCAGTGACGAGAGGCCAGAAGCTAAAATGAGTTCGTCAAGTTCTGGATGCAGCGGGATGCGCCGCTCATCGACAACGGCACCGCAGTCGCTTGCGTCGCATATCGCGTGAATTGCCCCGGGCAAGCCATCGCTTATATCGGTTCCGGCATGCGGTATGCCGGCCTCGGCAATGGCGCGACCAAGGGTGAAGGGCGGGCGTTGCTCGATGATCGCCCGTTTGACGATGCGCTGGGCGCGGTCGCCGAGCGGGAGCGCGCGCTTGCAGGCGATTAGCCCTAGAAGCATCGAGCCGAGAAAGCCGGTGACCACCAGCGCATCGCCGGGGCGGGCACCCGAGCGGCGAATGCGTTTCTCGCGCGACACCGTGCCGAGGGCGGTAGCGATCAGGGCGAATTTGGGGTTCTGCTTGGTGTCACCAGCAACGATCTCGGCACCGTAGCGTCTGGCGGCATCGGCCGCGCCTTGCATGACACCGCGGACGAAACCGAGCGTGCTCTCGACGGGAAGCAGCAAGGCCACGGTCACTGCGCGCGGAATGCCGCCTGCGACCACGATATCGCTTACGGCATGGGAAACGCCGAAGTCTCCAACGCATTCTGGGCCGGCAAGCCCGAGCCCGTAGGCCGCATTGAGCCCAGATCGGTCGGTGTTCAGCACCAGCAACTCATCGTCCCCGCGACCAAGATCGACGAAGGCGGCATCGTGGCCTAATCCATCGACCAGCATGCTCGGAGCAGCCATCATACCAGTGATCTCGGCCACGACGCGACGCTCTCCGGCTTCGCGGACGGTCAGTTCCTTACCCATCGGCTACTCGGTTGTTTCGTATAGAAAATGATCTCTGTTGGACGGGTGGCGGGATTGCAAGGCTTTTCCTGACACAACCAACGATGGCCTAATGCCGGAGTGGCTGAAGTGTTCGCCCTTTGTCTCTGGGCCTGAATCCCTAAGACCTTCTACCAGCAACTTATTCAATTCGTAACACCGCATGTTCTTTCGATCGGTCTGCGCGCAAGGGTCTGGTCAACCGTATGCTTCGTTCTGCATCAGCAACATCGCTTGGTTAGGATCGCGCTGCGGCAGGGCTGAGTGGCCAACCTGAGGAAGCCGCTAGATTAGCCACCCTCTCGACCGCTAGCTATGGGCCGTCCTCCTCGTCATGAAATTATCAGCTTGGCCAAGCGTATTTGAAGCTTTGACCACTCCGCCACGCGAGGCCGAAATTGTTTGAGAGGGCCAGTTGCAGGTCCTCGCCCTTGGGTTCATCATCAATCACGATCAGTAGGGCGTGGTTGGCTCGAGCGCGCTGTCGATAGTCTAGCAACTGCCCCATGGCTACTCGGATAGCATACCTCACGGTGGACGGTTCCGTCGGCTTCACTTCAACAAGCACAACACCTCGTTTGGGATCGCGATAGCACAAATCTACTCGGTCAATGTTTTCCTTTACCTCAGCCCCCAACTGCTTAGCAAGGTGCTTCACGAACTCTCTCTGCAGCTTGGCATGCAAGGGCGAGATAACGATCTCATTCTCTTGCATATAACGCTTATAGGTATCCGCTGCGGTTGAGGCGGACCGGCGTATACTAAATATTGGGCTGGGTGCGTTGCGAACCGAGCGGTTGGGCACCTGAACAAAATCGCCCGTTGATAGCCACCCTATCACCGGATGATCTGCTGGAAGCGCTTGGCGCACAATCGCGAGAGCTTGGTCAGGACGGATTGCCTGATAGCTGCCGTGCATTTTAACGATAGCCTGACGTGGCGGATCCTTCGGGATGAGCATATTAGGGATAATAGGTACCGGTTCTGCGAACCAAGAGTAATGCGTCATCGGGCAGCGCCAAGCGACGTCCAGATGGGCGTTGTTGCAGAACTCTGCCGCTAGTGGCGACTTCCCCTTTCCCTTTTGACGTCAGGCCGCGCGTTCGATTTCGGCCGTGCCGAGTGCATTGAAGCGGTTCATCAGTGCAATGCGGACGTGGATTTCGGCGGTCTGACGGTCGGGGTCTCGGGATGCGATCCTCTCGCCGAACGACTTGAGGCATCTCATCCTGGCCTCGATCCGACTTCGAACGTGATAGCCGGACCATCGTTTCCAGATAGCCCTCCCGAAGCGCTGGGTCGTCCGGAGGGTGTCATTGCGTGCTCTGGCAGCAGGGCAGTCCTCCTTCCAGCGGCGTCCGTTCTTGCGGATCGGTATGATGGCGGTGCCGCCCCGTTCGAGGATCGCGGCATGGCACCTGCGGGTATCGAAGGCGCCATCCCCGGTCACGGTGCCGATCTGTTCATCCGGTGGGATCTGATCCAGAAGGTCAGGCAGAACGGGGCTG
>NZ_JACJFU010000016.1:0-60435 GCF_014164635.1 Paracoccus sp. MC1854
CCCATCATTGTAGGATTTCCAGTTCGTCGTGCGGTAGCGGGTGGGTTCAGGCCTGGTCATGGCAGGCCCTTAACCCGCTGGACCACTCCAGTGAATCCTTCCGAGGGCAGAGTTCTGCAACAACGCCCAACACCATCATCCAGGGCAGCACCGACAACGACACCCAAGCCGAGTTCGAGATCGAGCTGACCGGGCTTCGCACCCTGACGGCGGGCGACTTCATCCTGTAACGGGACCGTCCCCGGCCGGCAGGCCGCAGCAGAACCGGGCCGCAGGCGTCACCCCCGACGCCTGCGGCCCGGCCTTTTTCGCGGACCCGTCCAGCCGCGGAAAAGCTTTCGTTCCCCCTTGCGCTGGGGCCATTATCCTCCATATACCATCTATATGGATGGCAAGAAGATGAATCAGAAACCTGCAAAGCTGCTCGACAACGAGAAGATCACCATCAACCTGGGCCATGTGGACCTCGGCCGGATCGACCTGCTGGTGCAGGAAGGCTTCTACGGCAACCGCAGCGACTTCATCCGCACGGCCATCCGCAACCAGTTGACCGCCGAGGCGGATGCCGTCAGCCGATCCATCGAGCGCCACACGCTGGAGATGGGCCTGCGCGACGTCACCCGCGCCGAGCTTGAGGCGGCGGTGGCCCGCGGCGAGACGCTGCACATCAAGGTGGTGGGGCTGGCGCGGATCGCGCCCGACATCGACCCGGAACTCGCCCGCGCAGCCATCGGTTCGCTGACCGTGCTGGGCGCGCTGCAGGCCCCGCCTGCGATCAAGGCGGCCCTGAAGGACCGCATCACCTGAGGGCCGAGGCCCGCGAGGAAAACAGAGACATGGACAGCCAATTCGCGACGGCGATGAGCCGGGCGCTTGAACAGACACGCGCCGGCAACCCCGCCGAAGCCACCCGGATCATCCAGGCGGCGCTGGCAGGGGGCGGGGCGCCGCAGGCGGACACCGTGGCAACAGGCGCGGCTGCCGCCATGCCGCGCAAGCCCCTGCCCGGGATCGAGGACGCCGAGGTGGTCGAGGTGCATCCGCCCCGCCAGCCCGCGCCCGGCCTTTCGGGCCTGAGCGGCCTCAAGGCTCCGCACATGCAGCAGGGCGATCTGCAGCGGATGCTGGACAACCTCGGCTGCATGGTGCCGCAAGGGCTGAACGGGCTGCCGCAGGGCCTGCCCGGCATGGCCCGCACGACCGCGCAGCCCCCTGTCCCCGAGGGCGCGCGCTACGAGACGCGCAGCTTCGCCTCGGACCACGGGACGCGGGACTACCGGCTGTTCGTGCCCTCGGACCGCGATGGCGGGCCGAAGGGGCTGGTGCTGATGCTGCACGGCTGCACCCAGAACCCGGATGATTTCGCCTGCGGCACCGACATGAACCGCCATGCCGAGCGCAACGGCCTGATCGTCGTCTATCCCCACCAATCCCGCGCCCATAACGCGCAGGGCTGCTGGAACTGGTTCCGCCCCGAGGACCAGCGCGCCGGCTCGGGCGAGGCCGCGCTGCTGGCGGCAATGGCCCAGGCGGTCGCGACCGAGTTCGCGGTTCCCGCAGACGCCGTCTTCGCGGCGGGCCTGTCCGCAGGCGGCGCGATGGCCGCCACGCTGGCCGCGACCCATCCGGACGTTTTCGCCGCGGTCGGCATCCATTCCGGCCTGCCCCACGGGATCGCCCATGACATGCCCTCGGCCTTCGGGGCGATGCGCGGGCAGGGCGGGCGGGCGCCGCGCAAGGCCGAAGGCTCGGTCCGCACCATCGTCTTTCACGGGATGGCCGATGCCACGGTCCACCCCTCGAACGCCGAGGCGCTGGTGGCTGCCGCCGGTCCCGCCCTGCGCGGCACTGCGCGGCGCGAGGCGGGCCGGTCCGACGGCGGGCGCAGCTACAGCCGCGAAATCGTCGAGGCCCCGGACGGCACGCCCCTGGTCGAATCCTGGCGGATCGAGGGCGCGGGCCACGCCTGGTCGGGCGGCCGGTCCGAGGGCAGCTACACCGACCCCGCAGGCCCCGGCGCCTCGGCCGAGATGGTCCGCTTCTTCCTGCAGCGGGGAAAGTGAGCGGGACGGCGGGCATCACCCCTGCAGGACCGACGGGCTTCGAGGCTGGGTGAACCTGCTGCCCGCGATCCCGTGCCGGTCAGGAACCTGACGTCAGCCGGTGCCGGCGACCGAACGCCTTGATCGTTCGTCGGGGCCGTGCCCTCGAAAGCGGAGAGAATGCTTGTCGTCATCGAAGCCGAGTCGGGCCTGTCGCACCCCCTGCGGACGCCCGGCAGGCGAAAGCAACTGCACCCCGGCCCTGCGGGGCCGGGGTGTTCAGACATGAACGGCAGGCAGGCGGCCTGCCGTCAGGGCGCAGAATGCCTCAGTCCACCTTGATCCCGGTCGCGGCGATGAGGTCCTGCCACTTGGCGACCTCGGCTTCCTGCGTGGCCTGCAGCCCTTCGGGCGTCGCTTCGGCGGCGGTCGCGGGGGTGGTGGCAAGCTCGGCGAAGCGTTCGGTCACCAGCGGGTCCTGCAGCGCCTCCTGCAGTGCCGCGACCACGGTGTCGATCACCGGCTGCGGCATCTCGGCGGGACCGTAAAGCCCCAGCCAGACCGTCGTCTCGAAGCCTTCCAGCCCCGACTCGGCCAGCGTGGGCAGGTCGGGCAGCGAGGGCAGCCGCTCGGCGCTGGTCGTGGCATAGGCCTTGACCGCGCCGCTGCGGATATGGCTGATCGTGTTGGTCGCCTGCTCGCAGATCAGGTCGATCTGGCCGCCCAGCAGGTCGGTCAGCGCTGGTCCGGTGCCGCCGTAGGGCACCATGATCATCGGCGTTTCCAGCCGGTTTTCCAGCAGCAGCCCGCAGAGATAGGACGGCCCGCCGACGCCCGCGTTGCCGAAGGCCACGTCCTCGCCGTTGGTGCGGACGTAGTCCAGCGCCTCGGCCGCCGTTCCGGGCGGCAGGTCCTTGCGGCCCACCAGCGTCATCGGCGTGTGGCTGACGACGCCGATCGGCTGGAACGCCTCGCGCGAGCCGTAAGCCAGCTTGGTGTAGAACAGGTCGTTCGTGGCCTGCGCCGAGGTGTGCAGCATCAGGGTGTAGCCATCGGCATCGGCCCGCGCGACCTGGCCCGCGCCGATGGTGCCGCTGGCGCCGCCGATGTTCTCGATGATGATCTGCTGGCCCAGGGCCCGCGACATCGGCTCGGCCACCAGCCGCGCCACGGTGTCGGTCGGCCCGCCCGCCGAATAGGGCACCACGAGGGTCACGTTCCGGGTGGGATAGTTGTTCTGCGCCATCGCCGTTCCGGCGCCAAGGGGCAATGCGGCAAGCGCCAGCGCGAAAGACCAATGCTGAATCGTCATGTTTCCTCCTCTTGCCTGCCATCGGGACGGCAGGTCCACTGTCGGGTTGTTAGCGGGCGCGGCGGCATTGTGCCACTGGGCGACGCCCGCTTGCTCATGTCTCATTTCCCCCAGGGACGCGCTGAATCTTTGATCCCGGCAAGGGTGGTCCGGCTTCCGCCGGTATCCACGCTTTCCTCATCTGCCGGGCCTTCGAGGCTGCATTTATTCCCCTTCACGCCCCGCGCGTGGAAAGCATCGGCGCGGCCTTTTCCAGCACCAGTTCGCTGCGGGAAAATGCGATGGGGGTGCGCAGGCCGGGGATGCCCTCGGGGGCGATCTTCAGGCCCCGCGCCACGATCTGCGGTTCCGCCAAGGCATCGGCGACCGAGTTGATGGGACCGGCGGGGACGCCCGCCGCTTCCAGCGCCGAGATGATCCCGGCGCGGGTCCGGCGGGCCGTGGCCGCCGCGATCCGGGGCACCAAGGCCTCGCGGTTCGCCACGCGGGCGGGGTTGGTGGCGTAGTCGGGGTTTTCGGCCAGCCCCTCCAGCCCCAGCGCGGCGCAGAGGCCCGCGAACTGCCGGTCGTTGCCGCAGGCGATGATGACATGGCCGTCGGATGCCGGAAACGCCTGATAGGGCACGATATTGGGATGCGCGTTCCCCAGACGGCGCGGGGTCACGCCGCCGATCATCTGGTTCATCGCCTGGTTGGCCAGCACCGCGACGCCCGTGTCCAGCAGCGACAGGTCCACCCGCTGCCCCCTGCCGGAACGTTCCCGTTCGGCCAGCGCGGCCTGAATGCCGATGACGCCGTAAAGGCCGGTGAAGATGTCGATCCAGGCGACGCCGACCTTCTGCGGCTCGCCCTCGGGTTCGCCGGTCAGGTCCATGATCCCGCACATCCCCTGGATCAGGAAGTCGTAGCCCGGCTGCGTCGCCCTCGGCCCGTCCTGCCCGAAGCCCGTGACCGAGGCATAAACGAGGCGCGGGTTCGCCGCCGACAGGCTTTCATAGTCCAGCCCGAAGCGCCTCAAGCCGCCGACCTTGAAGTTCTCGACCAGGACATCCGCCGTGGCGATCAGGTCTTTCAGCCGCTTCAGGTCATCCGCGTCACCGAAGTCGCAGGTGATCGAGCTCTTGCCCCGGTTCGCCGCGTGGAAATAGGCCGCGACCCGTTCGGTCCCGCCATCCGGCCGGGGCCGGTCGAGGAACGGGGGTCCCCAGCGGCGGGTGTCGTCGCCCTCGGGGGCTTCCACCTTGATGACCTCGGCGCCCAGATCGGCCAGCGTCTGGCCGATCCACGGGCCGGCAAGGATGCGCGCCAGTTCGACGACGCGCAGCCCGGCAAGCGGCGCGCTCACGCGAAGGCCTGCAGCCCGGTGATGGCGCGGCCGAGGATCAGGGCGTGGACGTCGTGCGTCCCCTCGTAGGTGTTCACCGTCTCCAGGTTCTGGGAATGGCGCATGACCTGGTATTCTTCCGAGATGCCGTTGCCGCCGTGCATGTCGCGGGCGATCCGCGCGATCTCCAGCGCCTTGCCGCAGTTGTTGCGCTTGACGATGGAAACCATCTCGGGTGCGGCTTGCGCCGCATCCAGCAGCCGCCCGACCTGAAGGCTCGCCTGCAGGCCCAAGGCGATCTCGGTCATCATGTTCGCCAGCTTGAGCTGGTAGATCTGCGTGTTGGCCAAGGGCCGGTTGAACTGCTTGCGGTCCAGACCGTATTGGCGGGCGGCGTGGAAGCAGAACTCGGCCGCGCCCATGACGCCCCAGCTGATGCCGTAGCGGGCGCGGTTGAGGCAGCCGAAGGGACCCTTCAGCCCCTCGACGTTGGGCAAAAGCGCGTCCTCGCCGACCTCGACCCCGTCCATGACGATCTCGCCGGTGATCGAGGCGCGCAGGGACAGCTTGCCCTCGATCTTCGGCGCGGAAAGCCCCTTGGTGCCCTTGTCCAGCACGAAGCCGCGGATCTTGCCGCCATGAGCCTCGGACTTGGCCCAGACCACGAAGACATCGGCGATGGGCGAGTTCGAGATCCAGGTCTTCGCGCCGTTCAGCACATAGCCCGCATCGGTCTTCTTCGCGGTGGTCTTCATCCCGCCGGGGTCCGACCCCGCGTCCGGCTCGGTCAGGCCGAAGCAGCCAATGAACTCGCCCGAGGCCAGCTTCGGCAGGTATTTCCGCCGCTGTTCTTCCGATCCATAGGCATAGATCGGATACATCACGAGGCTGGACTGCACCGACATCATCGACCGATAGCCCGAATCCACCCGCTCGACCTCGCGCGCGACCAGCCCGTAGCTGACATAGGACGCCCCCAGCCCGCCGTATTCCTCGGGCACGGTCACGCCCAGAAGGCCCATCTCGCCCATCTCACGGAAGATGGCGGGGTCGGTTGCCTCCTCGCGGTAGGCGGCGATCACGCGGGGGGCCAGCTTGCCCTGCGCATAGGCGCGGGCGCTGTCGCGCATCATCCGCTCGTCCTCGGACAACTGACCCTCCAGCCGGAAGGGGTCTTCCCAGTCAAAGCGGCCAAGGTCAGGGGCGTCCTTCGGGGAAAGCGCGGGCATGTGATACCTCCATTCATTGGCGGCATGACTAGCACGGCGCCGCAACAGCCTGTAGCGATGATTACTCCTCAACCCATGAGTTTCAATCATGATCGGCACGCGCTACCAGTATACCCCCAGCATCCCGGAACTGCGCGCCTTCGTGCTTTGCGCCCGGCTGGGGACGGTTTCGCGGGCGGCGGATGCCCTGAACCTGACGCAGAGCGCGGTCAGCCGATCCATCCGCGGGCTCGAGGACCGGCTGGGCGTGGCCCTGTTTCAACGCATCCGCCAGCGGATGGTGCTGTCGGACGCGGGACGGGCGATGCTGCGCGACGCGGAAGGCATCCTGAACGACCTCGACCGGACGGCACAGATGGTGATGGCCTTCGGCGGAAACCGGCAGGTCCTGCGGCTGGCGGTGTTGCCGACCTTTGCCGCGACCTGGCTGATCCCGCGCCTCGGCGGCTTTGCCGCGCGCCACCCCGGCATCTCGCTGGACCTGACCTCGGCGCTGGGGCCGGTCGATTTCGAGGACAGCCCATTCGACGCCGCCATCCAGCGGGCGGAACTGGCGCGGCCGGGGACACGGGCGGTGCCGATCCTGCCCGAAACCCTGATCGTCGTGGCGGCCCCCGGCCTGCGGGTTCCCGCGGACCTGTCGGGCGTGCCCCTGATCCAGCAGGCGACGCGGCCGCATCTGTGGCTGGACTGGATGGCGGCGGCAGGGCTGAAGGCCGAGGCCGTCCGCGGCCCGCGTTTCGCCCATTTCGAGATGGTGATCGCGGCGGCCCGCGCGGGCCTTGGCGCGGCGCTGCTGCCCGACATCTTCGCCCAGCCCGACCTGGAACGCGGGACGCTGGCGCAGGTCAGCCCGATGTCCCTTGTCGGCCCCTCGCCCTATGCCCTGATCCACCCGGACCGCCCGCCGCAGGGCACCCTTGCGCTGTTCGCGCAATGGCTGGAAACCCGCCCCGGCATTGTCCCGCCCGCGGCGTCGTGACGGCATGAAGATGCGAGACCGGTTCACCGGGCCGGTCCACTGCCTGCCGGTGCATGGCGCCCGCTGCCCGCAGGCGCGACCGCGCGGCAGTGATCGCGGCAACGGCGATGCGGGCGGGGGAAAGTCCCTTCTTCACCAGCATCTCGGCCGCATCCTGATGGAACGAACCGAGGGCGTTGCCGCCGGAGAGGCAGAGCCGGTGATCGCGCGCTTCAGACGCCGCTGCATCGTCGTGCCCTTTGTCTCACTTTGAAAAAATCAGTGGCCTGTGAAGTTTATTGTCCCCCCGGGCGCCGGTCAGGAACCGTGATCCGGGAAGCGGGCTTCCCTGCCAGACCGGGGCAGCGCGGGCCTTCAAGCCAGTTGCCGGCAACCGCTCGCGACAGGAAGAAACGAAAGATGAGTTCTGATTCTGCCCGACCGATGACGATTCGTGCGGAGCGAACTTGACCCGAGGGCACGGGAAGACTGGCCCACGAACCGGCTGGAGGGCTTCGCCGACCGGCTGATGCAGGAACGGCCGGGGCTGCAGGACCGGGCTGCTGCTTCGGCGCGCCGGGCGGCTTCCTGCGCCGGCTTCGGGACGGCGCCTGGCTCGGCCATGTGGCGGGGGCATGCTGCACGAGGGCCTCGGCTTCGACTGGTGCGGCATGGCCGCGGTCCTGAATGTGCAGGAGAACCACATCGGCCTGAAGGGCATCGACAGCATCGAGGACCTCGCCCGCCTCAAGTCCATCGTCACCGAATCCGTCCACCGCAATGGCGCGGGCATCCTGAACCCCGACGATCCGCTGACCGCCGCCATGCGCCGTCATGCCGGGGATCGGATCGTGTTATTCTCGCTGAAGGGCGGCAAGGACATGCCCGCCTTCCCGCGCGAGCATGTGGCAGGGGCGGCATGGCGGTGGTGCGCGATGGCGCCGTGCCGGTCCTGCGCCGCCACGGCGAAAGCCGGCGGCTGAGGTGGACGGCCGACATCCCGGCCACCATGGACAGGATGGCCGGGTTCAACGTCCAGAACGCCATGGCGGCGGCCATGGCCATTGCCCATGGGGTGGAACCCGGGGCGGTGGCGCGGGCGCTCTTTACCTTCACCACCTCGTTCGAGCAGTGCCCGGGCCGGTTGAACATCCACGACAGCCACGGCTTCCGCGTGATCCTCGATCACGCGCACAACCCGGCCGGGCTGGCGGCGCTCGGCAAGGTCGTGACCGGGCTCACGCCCCGCCATCCGCGTTCCATCGGCATGATCAACATTCCCGGCGACCGCCGGGACGGGAACATGCTGGCCCGGGACGCGGCCGGGGCGGGCTTTCCGCCCGAGCGGATGCACCGCGTGTCCGACGAGGACCCGGCGGATGGCGAGGACTGAAGGCCCATGCGATCCACCGGAACCGGACATTCCGCAGAAAAGGTCGCAGCAATCAGGAGCAGTCCGATATGGGCGATCATCGTGCATGGCGGCGCCGGAGAGGTCGAGCCGGAGGAGGCGGAGGCCAACCGCTCGGGCTGCCTGCGGGCGCTTGCCGCCGGGCAGGCCGTGCCGGAAGGTGACGGATGCGGTCGAGGCCGCGATCCGGGTGCTTGAGGACGACCCCACCTTCAACCCGGCCATGGCAGCGACCTGAACGACGCCGGAGAGGTCGAGATGTGCGCGGCTGGATCAGCACCTTGCCCTTGGGCTTGCGCCACCAGACCGCCATCAGCCGCGACCGCAAGAGGAGAGCTGTCGTTTATGCGCCCCTGCAGTCCGGCCCCATGTGCCTGTATGGGACCGCTGCGCCGGATGGCTCCGCTGTGTCCAGGGGGCGTCCGCGCCGCCGGATCGGACGGCTGCGTCAGGCCCGCTCAGAAGTCCCAGTAATCCGTGCGGGTCTGATGGAAGCTTTCGTCCCTGCCGTTCACCTCGCCGTTCAGCACCACCTCGTCCACGTAAAGGTTGCGGTCGCGCGCGGCCGAGCCCTCGTAATGGTCGTTGAGGAAGGTGATCGCCACCCGATCCGAGCCGTCGAGGCCGAAGTCGCCGCGGAAGACGAAGCTGTCCCATTCGCCTGCAGCCCGGTCCGCCGTCACCGTTGTCGAGGTGGAAACCACCCTGCCGTTCACGCTGAGTGCGAATGCCGGATCGCCCTTGAAGGCGTCGCCGTTGACCTTGACGGCAAGGGTATCCTCGTCCCTTGGCCCCGCAGGCGGGGCTGCGGCCGTGCCGCTGGCCACCAGCCGGAAGTTGTCCAGAAGCGCGCCATGGCCGTCGCCGGCCTGCGAGGCAACCTCGCGGATGGTCAGCCGGTCGGTCCCCGACTGGCCGGTGACGGTGGCGGTGAAGCTGCCCCAGTCCTTGCCGGGCTTGGCGACCGCCACCACCCTGTCGTTCCAGACCACCTCGACATCCTGGGTCCAGACAGCCCGGTCGGGCCTCGCCCGCAGGTCGAAGCCGAGGCTGTAGGACCGGCCTGCGGCGGCATCGATGTCTTGGTAAAAGCCGTCGCGCCCGCCCGCGAAGTCGAGTTCAAGGAAATTGACGCCCTCCGTGGCCCGGACGCCCTTGTGGTTGTTCCAGACCTCGATCCGGCCCCCTGTCAGCGCCGTCCAGCCCTGCAGCGACTGGAACGCGCCATGCTGGTCCGACCCCACGCCGGCCGTCTCGAACGAGCCGTTCACCAGCAGGTTTCCACTGGCCGGGGGCGGCGGCAGCGGAGGTTCCGGCAGGGCCTCCACCTGGCCCGTCGCCACCAGGCTCTCGAACCATGCCCGGGCCATGCCGGCGTACCCCGCCGCATTCATGTGGACGCCGTCCGGCGACAGGCCGGCTGTGGTCACGCCGCTGTCCACCAGGGTCACGCCGAGCGCCCCGTATCCCTCGGCCACCATGCGCTCCAGCCCCTCGTTGAAGGCGCGGATGGTGTCGTTGTTGGTCCGGCCCGGATCGCCATCCGCCGTCCAGATGTCGCCGCCCACCGGCGCCAGCGTCATCAACTGGACCATCGGGCTTGCCCCCGATCCCACGATCTGGTCCAGCAGGACCCGCATCTCGGCCAGCATCGTCCCGGCACTGTCGCCAAGCCGGACGTCGTTGGTGCCCAGGTGGACCAGCACAACATCGTCCGAAGTCATGCCGGCCTGCTCGATGAGGAACCGGACGGCTGTTCTTGACCCCGAGTCGATGGTATGGCTGTAGCTTCCGTCCCGGTCGCGGATCGCCTCGTTGACCGGGCGGGTGAACCAGTCGATCGTCTTGCCCGGATAGCCGTTATGGTCGGCGTCACCGATGCGGCCGTCGCGATCCAGCCCCACCAGGTCGAAGCCCAGCTTGCCGCCGCGCAGCATGTCCTGCAGGGGGCCGCGATAACCCCCGGGGGAGGAAAGATTTTCATACATGCCGTAGGTGTTGGAATCCCCGAAGGGCATGATCCTGGTCATCGTTCGCATCCTCCCGAAGTTTGTTCCGAAAGCATCGGCGATATCCTGCCAACCCCATAGCAGAATTCCGCCGGGCAGGAGCGTGCCGCAGGAATGCAACAAGCGGGAGACGGACTGCCCGGCGATCGCCAGCGGAACCGGGCTGAAGAACCTGGATGAGATGGCCATCGCTGCCGCTCTCACCGCCTTTGTCGCGCGGCGTGCAGGCTTGTCCCGGGGCGGGCGCTGCTGCCTGACGCCGGCGAAACACCTTGTTGTCCCGGCGCTTACCGGAGATTCGGTGTGGACAGGGATTGCCGATGAGATCGGGGTTGCCGTTCAAGGCATCCGGTGATTGCGTTCGGGCAACTGCCAGGGCCAATGTCGTGGACGGGGTGATCCGGTGCCAAAGGCAGCAACCCGTCAGGCAGGGTGCGACCCGCTCTTTCCGGCAGCACCTCTCATGCTGCGTTGCGTAACATTTGATCGGTTCCGCTGTCGCCGGATTGCGACTATGCGGGCCGGGACGGAAGCCGCGCCAAATACCGAGAAAACAATCTCTTGGCGCTGGTGCTGCTTGTATGCTTGTTTGCCCGGTCGGAACGAAGGCTTTTCGATGGTTCAGAAATCACCCTGCGGGAGGCCGGGCCGGACATCGTCCGGGCCAGAGGCGTCCTGCGTCCTTTTCACCAGAGGCTGAGCACCGGCCTGTCCCGGCGCCCATAGCCGGTTTCGGATATCAACACCCTTCCCCTGCCTTCGTATCGCCCGCGCAGGACGGCGTGCAGGACATGTCCCACAAAGAGCAGATCGGATGAAACAAGATAACAGCATCCAGAACTCCGGCTTCCTTTCGGGCGGCGGCGAGCTTGGCGAACGCATCCGGCTGCATGATTGGGCCGGCACGCCGCCCGGCCCCATCGAAGGCTGGCCGCAGGCGCTGCGGCTGGCGCTGTCGATCTGCCTGCATTCCAGCTTTCCGACCGCGATCTACTGGGGGCCCGATTTCCGCCTTCTTTACAACGACGCCTGGTCGCCGGTCCCGGGCGAGCGTCACCCGGCCGCCCTGGGCCGGCCCGCGGCCGAGGTCTGGTCCGACATCTGGGACGTGGTGGGGCCGCAGCTTGCGCGGGTGATGGAAACTGGCGAGGGCTTTTCGACCTTCGACCAGATGCTGCCGATGGTCCGGCATGGGGTCCGGCGGGAAACCTACTGGAACTACAGCTTCACGCCGATCCGGGAGGAGGACGGCGCCGTGGTGGGCGTCTTCAACCAGGGCCATGAAACCACCGCCGCCATCATGGCGCACCGCGACGCCCATGCCGAGATCGACCGGCTCGGGCGTCTCTTTGCCCAGGCCCCGACCGTCGCCGGCATCCTGCGCGGCCCCGACCATGTGATCGAGGTCGTCAACCCGGCCTTCAAGGAAATGGTTGGCCGGACAGACATCGAGGGGATGACGGTCGCCGAGGCGCTGCCTGAGCTGGTGCCGCAGGGCTTCCTGACCCTGCTGGACCGCGTTCTGGCGACGGGCGAGCCCCATGTCGGCCGCGCGGTCCCGATCACCTTCCGCGGGCTGTCGGGCGAGGGGCCGCAGGAACGCGTCGTCGATTTCGTCTACCAGCCCCTCGGCGATCCGGGCGGGCTGGTGCAGGGCGTCTTTGTCCAGGTCACGGACGTGACCCATGCCGTCCGCGCCGAGGCCGCCCTGCGCGAAAGCGAGGCGCGCTACGCAGCGATCGTGAATTCCATCGACCAGATGATCTGGTCGGCCCTGCCCGACGGCAGCCACGATTACTTCAACCACCGCTGGTATGACTTCACCGGCGCGGCGCCGGGGACCACCGACGGCGCGGGCTGGAAGGAGATGTTCCACCCCGAGGACCAGGAACGCGCCCAGGCGGCCTGGATGCACTGCGTCGCGACGGGCGAGCCTTACCATATCGTATACCGGCTGCGGCACCGCTCGGGCCGCTATCGCTGGGTGGTGGGGCGGGCGCTCTGCATCCGCGACGCCGAGGGGCGGATCACCCGCTGGTTCGGCACCTGCACCGACATCCACGACCTCAAGGAGGCCGAGGCCAAGCGCCGGCTTCTTCTGCGCGAGATGGACCACCGGGTGAAGAACCTGTTCGCGGTCGCGCTGGGGATGGTGTCCATGACGGCGCGCGGCGCGGCGTCGGTCCCGGCGATGGCCGAGGCGCTGCGGGGCCGGCTGGGGGCGCTGGCCAAGGCCCATGACCTCATCCGTTCCGCCGTCGGGGGCGAAACGGGCAAGGGCCAGATCACCCCGCTGCACGAGTTGATCGAAAAGATCGCCCGCCCGCATCTCGGCGCGGATGGCGGGGACCGGATATCCTTCGACGGCCCCGAGGTCATCCTGGGGGAAAGCGCCTCCGTGGGGATGGCGCTGATCTTCCATGAACTTGCGACCAATGCCGCCAAATACGGCGCGCTGGCCACGGCCGAGGGCCGCATCACCGTCACCTGGTCGGCCTCGGCGGAGGAACTGGCCCTGGTCTGGAAGGAAGAGGTCGGCGGCGCGGGGATCACCCCGCCGGACACCCAGGGTTTCGGCAGCCAGCTTGCCCATGCCACCGCCACGGACCAGTTCGGCGGCGCGATCAGCTTCGACTGGCAGCCGGGCGGCCTTGTCATCGACCTGAGGGCGCGGCTGGATCACCTGCAACAATGACGGCCGGCCCGGCGGCGGACAGCCGCCGGTCCTGTTCCGCTTCATCCACGTCCTGCGATGCGGCTGTCCGGCATGGGCACGGACACCGTTGACGAGGCTGAAGGCGGCTTCAGGAAGCACTGCCTTGGGATGGATTCCGCAGGCCCGCGTCAGCGCCTTGCACACCGCGACAGGCGCCAGGCTGCCGCCCGCCTCCGGCCTTTGATCGCCGGTTCGCGAGCCATGACGCTTTCAGGATCGGCCAGCGCATCATCCTGACCGATGCGTTTGCATCCCTTGGAACGATCCCTGATGCGGGCACGCAGGCAGTTGCCCGAGGGCCGCCTGAACGGCCTGATGGCGGCAGGCCGGACGTGTTCCCAAAGAACAAAGGGGCGCAAGCCGCCGTGGGCAGAGGCCCGATCTTCCCGAGGCTCGGCCGGACATGATCCCGCTCTGTTCCGGGCGGGCAAGGCGGGAAGCGCCCCTGCCGCTACGCCCTGCCCTTCAGCAGCCTGTCGATCCCCGACATCGCCGCATCCAGTTCCGACATGATGCGGTCCAGCCGGTCCTCGTCGAACTGTTCGCGCAGCCGGGACGGATGCTTCCCCCTTTCCCCGAGCCGCTCGGGCGCCCCGTGCGGCCTGCGGACGCCGGGCAGGGGCGTCATGCGCGCGGCCAGCGAGGGAAGCGCCCAGAAGCGCGCCGCGCGCCGGGCCATGAGGTTCACGAGGCAGCCCGCCTCGACAAGCTCACCGATCAGGGCAAGCGCCGTCCGGCGGGTCACGCCCAGGCGGTCCACCACCATCGCCGAGTTGATGACGGGCTGCAGCTTCAGGAACTCCACCAGGTCGGCCCGCCGCGAGCGGCCATGCGCGGTGGCGGCCATGGACTGCAGCCGCGCCAGTTCGTGGCGCAGGCTGCCGAGGTGGCCGAGATCATGCGACAGGCTGCGGGACGCGGCCTCAAGGAAGGCGGGCAGGCCCGAAAGCGGCGACCATTGGCGAAAGCCGTTGCGGGTCAGCGCCACCGAGGGCGCAAGGACCCAGCCTGCCTCGGCCGGCATCAGCAGCGCCTGCGCCCCGGCGTCCTCGGGCTGGGGGCGGGGCGCTTGCGGCGACAGTCCGCGCAGGTGGCGCGCGGCGCCCTCGACGGCCATGAAGACCAGCCGCTCGGCCGCCGGGCTTTCGCGGCGCGAGCGCAGGGCGTAATCCGCCGCCGCCCGCCAGCCCGCGAGGATCGGCACCTGCCCCCAGGCCCGCCCCGCCTCGGCCACAAGCGCCAGCTCGGCATCCTCCAGCCGGTTCGCGGCTTCCCCGGCCCGGCCGACGGGTGCCGCCGCGGCCTCGATCCGGCGGAGCGTCTCGGCCGGCGCGGCGAAGGGATCGCCCGGCCGCCGGGCGACCGAGAGGATCTTCAGCGCCATGCCGGTCGCCCGCGCGTCCTCGGCGACGGCGATGGCGCCGGTCAGGCGCAGCACCATCCCCGGGGTCGTGATCCTGTCCCCCTCCAGCCCGACCGAGGCTGCGGCTTCAAGCAGGCTCGCCTCGGTGCGCCACAGCCGGGCCAGCGCGGGATCGGCCAGAAGGATGCCTTCGAGCCGCCCGGCGAGGCTCTCGGCCTGGAGGATGAGGGGGACGCTATCCAGCTGTAATTATGAACTTTTCAGGTATCTTGTTTCACATAGCACGGGTTGTCTCTACTTGCAGGGGCGTTTTTTGTCCACGCCACTACAACCGACCCGATGCGGGCCTTGCCGAGACCGGTCCTGTCACCCGCCAGCCGGAAAGATCATGCGAAATCCCCTGCCCTGCCGTGATCCTCGCTGCCGCAAGGCGAGGATGCGCGGCAAGTGATCCGCCTTGAACACGCCTGCAAACGGCCGTTTCCTCGTGCCTTGTCGATTTGCAAACCTCGTCCGGAACTGGCCGTCTGCAGGCATGAAATCCCCGTTCACCCCGCAACAGGGCAGTTCCGGCGCTTCTTCCGGCCAGGCTCTGCGTCACCGCGGCTCACGCGGGCGAGAGGCGCCCCACGTCGTTCTTCGTCCCCATGAGCGGACGGACCCCGGCCTTCGCGGCAGGGGGCATCCCCCCGCACTTCCCGGAACTACCGCGGATGTGCCATATGCCGGACGATCGCACCGCCGATCATCCCTTGCCGAAGGCCACCATGAAGCCATGACAGCAGCGGCGCGCAGGGCAGGACCGGAACGGACAACCCCGGCCGGGCCTGCGAGTGGCGACGCCCGGCGGCCTCCCTCATGCTGATCAGCTATGCTCGGGTTGTCTAATCGCGGATAGCGGGTCAAGCGCCCTTTGCGACATCTCCGTCCAGATCGTCGGCGGCCAGTTCATCACCAAGCAGGTCCCGACCGGGCCGTTTCAGCGCGCCGCTGGCGTGGAGGTAGTGATAGAGGGTCGAGGGCCTGATCCCGCCCAGTTCGGCGCAGATCGACGAAATCGACCGCGCGCGATCGGCCATGAGGTGCCGGGCGTAGCGCAGCTTGTCGGCCGTCATGACCCGCGGCCGCCCGCCCTTGCGCCCGCGGGCACACGCCGCAGCAAGGCCCTCCCTGACCCTTTGACGGATGACGTTGCGCTCCATTTCGGCGAAAGCTGCCTGGATCTGCAGGAACGCGCGCCCCTGCGGCGTGGTGGTGTCCATCGGCGAGTTGATGGCCCGGAACGCCACCTCGCGCGCGGCCAAGGCGTCAATGAGCTGCACCAGCTCGCCGGCGAGCCGGCCCAAGCGGTCGAGATCGAGCACGACAAGCACGTCGCCTGCGCGCAGCCAGTCGAGACAGGCCTTCAGTCCGGGCCGGCCCTCCGCGCCTGTCGCCCCCGAGGCCCGGTCCTCGAACACCCGCTCGCAGCCTGCGGCGGCCAGGGCGTCCAGCTGCCGGTCCATGATCTGGCCCCCTTCCGTGGTGGAAATGCGGGCGTAACCCACCAGTGCCATGATCCGATCCTTCCTGCCCCTTCCGGCTCACGACAAAGCCTCGCAGGTGACTGCTTGTCGCATGCAGATTTCTGCGGGATTGTCGTGACGGGGACAAGACCAGACGGCGCCCAACGCCGCCCGGCATGCCGCCTTGCGACAATCAGGTGTTTGTCGCAAGGCCGGTCGTGGGATCCACGCATGTCGCCGCGAGCGCGCTGGCCGGGGTCGGGGTTGTCTCCGCGGTCGGCACGGAAACGACCGCCGCACGATGGTGTCCGAACGAGGCCCCGCAAGGTTAGCGAGCGCAGTTCCCCATCTCGAGGACTGCCGCGGGCATAGCGCGGTGGCCTGGTCGCGTCCCGGCGGACGCTCCGCCGCGAGCGGCGGATTTCTGCGGTCGTGTCTTCTGCCGCTATTTGGAACGATAAACCTGTGCGCCTTAGGTGGCTGCGTTGCCCGCCTCGAAGGGGCGTCCGCTGCGCCACATCGCGTGCAGCACCACGACCAGCTTGCGCGCCACGGCCACGTTGGCGCGCTTGAAGCCGATGCGCTCCCGCAGCGCAGTGCCCCAGCGTCGGATCGCACTGTCGGCTTTGCACCGTGTCAGGATGTGCGCGGCCGCCTCGTAGAGGTAGGAGCGCAGGAGCTTGTCCCCGTGCCGCGAGATGCGCCCCTGCATGTCGATGGTACCGGACTGGTAGCGTCGCGGCGTGAGCCCGATCCAAGCGGCGGCCGTTCGGCCCGAACGGAACGCCTCCGGGTCGCCGATGGCCGCCACGAAGCCCAGGGCCGTCAGGTGGCCCACCCCGGGCGCCGTCATCAGGAGGCGGCAACGCGGGTCGGCCCGAACGGCGGCGCGGATTGCCCGGTCGTGCTGGACGACTTGGGCCCGCACGGCCTGCCACGCCTCCAGCATGGGCATGACGATTGGCACAAGGTCGGGGCGGTTCGCGAGGTGCTCGCGCACGCGGCGGTCGAAGGCCCGCGCGCCGCCGTTGCCCGGTCCGGCCGCCAGCATCAGCCCGAAGGTCCGCGAGCCGCACCGCGCAAGGCGTTCGCGATGTCGATCTGCGCCCGCAGGAGCGCGCGCCGCGCGTGAATCAGCGTCCGCAGCCGCACGTCGTCCCATCCCTTGAGGCGAACCTCGCGGTAAAGGCCTGCGCGCGAGCCAGGTGCGCGAGCCCACGGGCGTCGTTGGCGTCGGTCTTGTTCATCGTGACCGACAGCGCCGCGTGCGCCTGCCGGGCGTCCATGCAGACCACCGGCAGGCCTCGGTCGCGCAGCTCGTGGCCCAACCAGGTCGACAAGCAGCAGGTCTCGAGGCCGACCTTGACGAGGTCGCTCGCGAACGGCGCGAGCGCCTCGGCCAGAGCCTCGGGATGGGTCAGTGACTTGCCCCGCCACAGGCAGGTCCCCGTCTCGTCGACGACGTGGACTTGCGTGCTCGCCTTTGACACGTCCAGGGCAGCGTAAACCGGCATGGCGTCCTCCATGGTACTAGGCCAGGATCACAGCATGCTCCATCCGATCAGGCAGTGGGCGCCGCGATTACGCCATGTCTCGACGGACGAGCAGACCACAGCCCCACAGGTCGCGGAACTGCAGGCCGCCGGCTGCACCGACATCCGGTCCGAGACCGGCTCGGGCGCCTCGCGCGCCCGTCCGGTCCTTGCCCGGCTGCTGCGCGAGATCGCCGCCGGCGACACGCTGGTCGTCGTCCGCATCGACCGCCTCGCGCGCTCGCTGTCCCACCTGCTCGAGGTGATCGAGGCGGTCGAGGCGCGGGGCGCGCATTTCCGCTCGCTGCACGACCCGATCGACACGGCAAGCCCGCAGGGCAAGTTCACCCTGCAGGTCCTCGGCGCCGCGGCGGAACTGGAACGGGCGCTGATCCGCGAGCGGACCATGGCGGGGCTGGCCTCGGCCCGCGCCGCCGGCCGGGTGGGCGGGAACCCCGGCCTGAAGCGCGGCGACAGCGCGGCGCGGCGCAAGGTCGCCCGCGCCCGCGACGAGAGCTATCTTGCCCGGCTGGAGGCGAGCGCCGGGGAATGGGTCCCGCTGGTGCGCCGCCACCGCCCCGACATGCCCTGGCGCGACCTCGCCCGCCTCGTCAACGCCCGCCGCCCCGCGGGCACGCCGCCCTGGACCGCCGAGCGGCTGCGCCGCGCCGTGTCCCGCTTTGTGCGCGAAGGGCTGCTGCCGGAAACGGTCCTTGCGCGGGCACGCCCGGCCCCGGGCGACGATCGGCTGCTTGCGGTCGTGGCCGCGATCAAGGGGGCGGACCCGCGGATCACCCTGCAGGGGATCTGCCACCGGCTGGAGGAGATGCGCGAGCGCACCCCGCGCGGGCGGACCGACTGGCAGCCCTCCAGCGTGAAGATGCTGGTCGACCGGGCAAGGGAAAGGGGCCTGCTGGGCCGCGGCTGACCCCGGCGGGACGGCCTTCGCCTGCGGTTCCCCGCGCCCTGCCCTCCGGTCCTGTCATCCGGCGCCGGAACCGGACAAGCCTGCCTGCGGATGGACGACAGGCAGGTGGCAGAGACCTGCGACGGTTTCTCGAACTTTCCCTTTTCCGGCTTTACCCGGGGCGGTCAGCCGCCTGCGCCGCGTTCCGGGGCTTGGCCGGCGAGCAGGCCGCCCACGAGGCCGGGCAGCCGCGACCAGTCGCCGAAAGCCGCATCCGCCGCCGTCTCGTCCAGCGACGGGCCGGCATAGCCGCCGGTGTAAAGGATCACCGGCATCCCCGCCCCGCGGGCCGCGCCGATGTCGGCGGCGCTGTCGCCCACCATCACCGCAGGCCCGCCGCCAAGGCGCGCCAGCACCTCGCGCAGGGGCGCAGGGTCGGGCTTGCAGCCCAAGGGACTGTCGCCCCCCAGCACCGCCCCGAAGCAGGCGCCCAAGCCCAGGCCGTCCAGCAGCGCCTCGGTCAGTCCCTGCGGCTTGTTGGTGCAGACCCCCAGCCGGAAGCCCCGCGCCGCCAGCGCCGCCAGCGCCTCGGGCACGCCGGGATAGGGCCGGGTTTCCACGCAGATGCCTTCGCCGTAGCAGCGCATGTAGCCGTCGTGCCAGTCGTCGAAGCCGTCGCCGGGCGCGCCCGCCGCCTCCATCACCCGGCGCACCAGCACGGGAACCCCGTGGCCGACGAAGCCGCGCAGGCGGTCCACCGGCAGGGGGTCGTGGCCGCGCTCGGCCAGCGCCCGGTTCATCGCCATGTGCATGTCGGGCACGCTGTCCACCAGCGTGCCGTCAAGGTCGAAGATCACCGCCGTCATGCCGCCCGCCCCCTGCACGCCGCTACCAGTTCATCACCCTGGACAGGTCCGCCGAGGTCTTCAGAAGCTCGGGCAGGAACACGTCCCGCAGGTCCGCCGTCGAATGCCGGGCCGTCGAGGTCGAGGCGTTCAGCGCCGCCATCGTCCGCCCGAGATCGTTGACGATCGGCACCGCGACCGAGCGGATGCCGATCTCAAGCTCCTGGTCGAGGATCGCATGACCCTGCGCCCTGATCCGCGCGATCTCGTCCAGAAAGGCCGCGCGGTCCACGATGGTGCGGGGGGTCAGCTTCTGCAGCGGGAAGCGGTCGAGCCAGATCCCCAGTTGCTCGTCCGACAGGCTGGCCAGCAGCACCCGCCCGACCGAGGTCGAGGCCGCCGGCAGCCGGGTGCCGTTGACGATCCGCGAGGAATAGATGCGCCGCACCTCGACCCGGCAGACATAGACCACCGATTCAAGGTCCAGGATCGCCACCGAGGCCGATTCGTCGATCACCTGCGTCAGCGCGTGCAGCAGCGCCACGGCCTGGTCCCCCAGCCCGATGGGGGTCTGGAAGCCCTGCGACAGCCGCAAAAGCCGCGGCGTCAGCCAGAACTGCTTTCCGTCCGAATCGACGTAGTTCATGTCCTTCAGCGTCAGAAGCAGCCGCCGCGCGGTGCCGCGCGTCAGGTTCGTCAGCTTCGCCACCTCGGTCAGCGTCATGCGTCCGCGCTGGATGTCGTTGCCCGGCAGGGTGAAGGATTCCAGCACCCGCAGCCCCCGCGCCAGCGCCTCGACAAAGTCGGTGGAACGGCCCGTGCCGGCGACGGCGGCCTCGTCGATCTTGTTCATGTTCACGGTAGCCGGGAAAAAGGTTGGCGGTCTTGCGAAGAGGCTGCAGGTTAGCTGCGGCATTCCATCGCCACAAGTCCGGTATGCGAACAACTGTCTTCTTGACAGACGCGTGAGCATAGCCCAATATTGGACAAAAGTTCGCATACTGGACTTTTGGGCGCGGGGAGGCGTCGGGGATGATAGACAAGACCGTTACCTCTGTGGCCGAGGCGCTTTCGGGCATCACCGACGGCATGACGCTGCTGCTTGGCGGCTTCGGCGCGGTGGGCCAGGCGACCCACCTGATCGAGGGGGTGCTGGAAACCGGCGTCAGGGACCTCGTGGTGGTGGCCAACAACGCCGGCTACGGACAGGTCGGGCTGGCCCGGCTGCTGAAGGAAGGCCGCATCCGCAAGCTGATCTGCAGCTATCCCCGGATCGTCGGCTCGACCATCTTCGAGGAAGTCTACAAGGCCGGCAGGCTGGAACTGGAACTGGTGCCGCAGGGCACGCTGGCCGAACGGATGCGGGCGGCGGGCGCGGGGATCCCCGCCTTCTACACCCCCACCGGGGCCGGCACGAAACTGGCCGCGGGGAAAGAGGTGCGCGAGTTCGGCGGCCGCCAGCACGTCCTTGAACAGGCGCTTCCCGGCGACGTGGCGCTGGTCGAGGCCTGGCAGGCCGACCGCTGGGGCAACCTGACCTACAAGGACGCCAGCCGCAACTTCAACCCGGTCTGCGCCATGGCGGCGGGGCTGACGATCGCGCAGGCCCAGCATCTGGAACCGCTGGGAACGCTGGACCCCGAGGTGATCGTCACCCCCGGCATCTTCGTCAACCGCGTCGTGCATATCGAATACGGGGCCCCCCGGCTCTGACACCGGTCATCGAGAGGTCATCATGGACAGCACAAGCTGGAAGCCGCGTTCCCGCCGCGAGATCGCGGCCCGGATCGCGCAGGACATCCCCGAGGGCTGGTATGTCAACCTGGGCATCGGCGTGCCGACGCTGGTCGCCGACGAGGTGCCCGAGGACCGCGAGGTGGTCTTCCATTCGGAGAACGGCATCCTCGGCATCGGTCCCGCCCCGGACGAGGGTGACGTCAACCCCTGGCTGATCAACGCGGGCAAGCAGTACATCACCCTGCAGCCCGGCGGGTCCTATTTCCACCACGCCGACAGCTTCGCCATCATCCGCGGCGGGCATCTGGACCTGTGTGTTCTGGGGGCCTACCAGGTCGCCGCGAACGGCGACATCGCCAACTGGGCGACCTCGGAAAACGACACCGCGCCCGCGGTGGGCGGGGCGATGGACTTGGCGGTGGGCGCGCGCCGGGTGTGGGTGGCGATGAACCACGTCACCAAGGACGGCGCCCCGCGGCTGGTCGAAAGCTGCGCCTATCCGCTGACCGCCCCCGGCGCGGTCGGGCGCATCTACACCGACCTGGCCGTGATCGACGTGACCCCCCGCGGCTTCGAGCTTGTCGAGATGGTGCCCGGCATCACCCATGACCAGTTGCAGGGCATGACCGGCGCCGAGCTGCGCCCGGCCCGCGTGACGGCCGCTTGAAGGAGGCAAGGATGAACGATCTGGACGCCAGGCTGCGCGCGGTCGAGGACCGGCAGGCCATTTCCGAACTGCGCGCGCATTACTGCCATGTGCTGGATGCCCGCGACTGGGACGCGCTGGCCACGCTGTTCACCGCCGACGGCGAGTTCCAGGGCCTTGCCCATGTGACCGGCCGCGACGCCATCCACCGCTTCTTCAGCACCACGGTGGACCGGCTGGCCGAAGGCTTCTGGCATTTCTGCACCAACGCCACCGTTCAACTGGACGGCGACACCGCCACCGGCCGCATCTCGATGCAGTATCTGTCGGTCAAGAAGGGCGTGTCCTACGTCTCGGCCGGGCATTACGACGACGAGTTGCGGCGCGAGGATGGGCTCTGGCGTTTCCGCAAGCGGCAGATCACCTTCTACTACCACGCCCCCCTGTCGGAAGGCTTCGTGGGCAGCCCGCAATACATCACCCCCGAGGGCCTGCCGCTGCCGCCGCGCGCCTGATTGCAAAAGGAAGCCGCCAGATGATCCAGTCCCGCACCATCGGCCGCGCCCGCGTGACGCGCGTCGTCGAATACGCAGCCCCGACCCATGACCCGGCCTTCCTGTTCCCCTCGCTGCCGCAGGCGGAACTGGACGCGGCGGCCGACTGGCTGGCGCCGCATCACTACATCCCCGCGATGAACCGGCTGATCGTCACCATCCAGATCTGGGTGGTCGAACTGGACGGCAAGGTGATCCTGATCGACACCGGCGTCGGCAACGACAAGCCCCGCGCCGCGGCCCGGATGAACCGGCTGAACAACCGCGTGCTGGAATGGCTGGAGGCAGCCGGCGCCGGGCGCGAGCGCGTCACCCATGTGATCCAGACCCACATGCACATGGACCACACCGGCTGGAACACGGTGCTGGTGGACGGCGAATGGGTGCCGACCTTCCCCAATGCCCGCTACCTGATGCCCGAAACCGACTTCCGTCACTATGAGGTCGCGCTGAAGCAGGCCCGCGACGCGGTGATGGACGACAGTTGGGACGACAGCGTGGTGCCGGTGGTCGATGCCGGGCTGGTCGATTTCATCGCCGACGACGCCGGCGAGATCCTCGGCTGCCTGACGGTGGAACCCGTGCCCGGCCACACGCCGGGGATGCTGAGCTTCCGCCTGAAATCCGACGGCGAGGAAGGGCTGTTCACCGCCGACGTGTTCCATTCGCCGCTGCAGATCGCCCATCCCGACCTCAACACCGCCTATTGCGCCCTGCCCGACGTCGCGCGCGAAACCCGCGCCCGGGTTCTGGCCGAGGCCGCCGACAAGGGCACCCTGATCATGCCGATGCATTTCGGCCCGCCCTGCTGCGGCTATGTCCGCCGCGATGGCGACGGCTATGTCTTCGAGGGCGCCGACTGGCCGGACCTGTCGCTGCCGCAACGCTGACCCCAAAGGAAAGGATCGCCCCCCCATGACGACCCCCATGCGACGAGCCGCCATTGTCATGCCGCTGCGCACCCCCGTGGGCGCCTTTGGCGGCACCCTGCGCCCGCTGACGGCCGAAAAGCTGGGGGCCGTGGTCGCCAAGGCCGTGGTCGAACGCAGCGGGCTTGACCCGGAACGTATCGACGACGTGGTCTTCGCCCAGTCCTATGCCAATTCCGAGGCGCCCTGCATCGGCCGCTGGGTCGCGCTGGAAGCCGATTTCCCCGTGGGGGTGCCGGGGATGCAGCTTGACCGGCGCTGCGGCGGCGGCCTTCAGGCGCTGGCGAGTGCTGCGATGATGGTGCAGACCGGGGCCTGCGACGTGGTCATGGCGGGCGGCGTCGAATCGATGTCGAACATCGAATATTACGCCACCGACGTCCGCTGGGGCGCCCGCGCCGGCAACATCCATCTGTACGACCGGCTGGACCGGGGCCGCGAACGCTCGCAGCCCGAACGCCGCTTCGGCAAGATTTCCGGCATGATCGAGACCGCCGAGAACCTCGCCCGCGAATACAGCATCACCCGCGAGGAGGCCGACGCCTATGCCGCCCGCAGCCAGCAGCGCGCCGAGGCCGCCTGGGCGAACGGCGTCTTCGCCGACGAGGTCGTGCCGGTCGCCGTCCCCCAGCGGAAAGGGGCGGATGTGGTCCTTGACCGCGACGAGGGCGTGCGCCCCGGCGTGACGGCTGAATCCCTGTCAGGCCTGCGTACGATCATGAAGGGCGGCACCGTCACCGCCGGCAACGCGGCCCAGCAGAACGACGCCGCCGCCGCCTGTCTGGTGGTGGCCGAGGACAAGCTGGCCGAGCTTGGCCTGCAGCCCCTCGCCTGGTTCCACAGCTGGGCCGTGGCGGGCTGCGAGCCGGCGACCATGGGCATCGGCCCGGTGCCCGCCGTGCAGAAGCTGCTTTCCCGCAACGGGCTGTCCCTTGACGACATGGACCTCGTGGAACTGAACGAGGCGTTCGCCGTGCAGGTGCTGTCGGTGCTGAAGGGCTGGGGCTGGAACGACCCCGACCGGCTGAACGTCCACGGCTCGGGCATCTCGCTGGGCCATCCGGTCGGCGCGACGGGGATGCGGATCGCGACCACGCTGGTCCGTGAACTCGGCCGCCGGGGCGGGCGCTACGGGCTGGAAACCATGTGCATCGGCGGCGGCCAGGGCATGGCCGCGGTCTTCGAACGGGCCGAGGAATGAGCGGCCGCGCCGCCCTGTCCGTCGCCGCCGGCGATCTGGACTGGCGCGGCCTTCTGCCCGCGGGCGGCATGGTGGCCTGGGGCCAGGCCTCGGCCGAGCCGCTGTGCCTGACCGAAAGCCTGATGGCGGCACGCCACCGGGTCGGCGGCTTCCGCGCCGGGATCGGGATCACCCTGTCGGGCGCGGCCGCGCCGGAACACGCCGATTGCGTCAGCTTCGTCTCCTACACCGGGGCCGGGAACAACCGGCGGCTGGCGCGGGCGGGGGCGCTCGACATCCTGCCGCTGACCTACGGGCAGTTCGCCGATGCGCTGTCGCCGGTGGACCTGCTGCTGCTGCACCTGCCCCCCGCGGGGCCGGACGGCAGCCATTCCATGGGCCTCGTGTCGGAATACATCGCCGACCTGATCCCCCGCGCGGCCATGGTCGTGGCCGAGGTGAACGACCGCCTGCCGCAGACCTTCGGCAGCCGCCGGGTGCGGCCCGACGAGATCGACGTGATCGTCCATTCCTCGCGCGACCCCCTCGCCATGCCCGAGGCCAGGTCCGGGGAAACGGCGAAAGCCATCGCCGCCCGCGTGGCCGGGCTGATCGAGGATGGCGCGACCCTGCAGCTCGGCATCGGCCAGTTGCCCGAGGCCATCCTTGCGGCGCTGGGGGGCCACCGCGACCTCGGCATCCATTCCGGCACCATCGGCGACGGCGTGGCCCGGCTGGCCGCAGGGGGGGCGCTCACCAATGCCCGCAAGTCCATCGACCCCGGCCTGACCGTCACCGGCGCGATCATGGGCGGCCCGGAAGCCTGGGCCTGGGCCGATGGCAACGACGCCCTGCGGCTGGCGCCCACCTCCTACACCCATGATCCGGCTGTGCTTGCGCGGATCGAGCGCTTCGCCGCGATCAACTCGGCGATCGAGGTGGACCTGACCGGCCAGATCAACGCCGAGATCGCGGGCGGCACCTATGTCGGCGCGGTGGGTGCTGCGGGGGATTTCCTGCGCGCCGCCGCGCGTTCACCGGGCGGGCTTCCCATCATCGCCCTGCCGGCCAGCGTGCCGAAAACCGGGCAGTCGCGCATCGTCGCCCGCCTGTCCGGCCCGGTGTCCACCGCCCGCGCCGATGCGGGCATCATCGTGACCGAACATGGCGTGGCCGACCTGCGCGGCCGCACCTTGCGCGACCGCCGCCGCCTGATGCTGGGGATCGCGCCCCCCGAACACCGCGCCTCGCTTGAGGCCGACAGCCCATGAACCCCGCTTCCCCCGAAGGAGGACAGATGCCCACGCTTCACTGGTCGCCCCGCTCGCCCTATGTCCGCAAGGCCATGGTCGCCATCCATGAAAAGGGCCTCGCGGACAAGGTGCAGACCGTCCGCACCGCCGCCGACCCCATGGTCCCGCATGAAGGGCTGATGGAAACCAACCCCCTCAGCAAGATCCCCACACTGGAACGCGAGGGGCTGCCCCCGATCTGGGATAGCCGGGTGATCTGCGAATGGGCCGACGCGACCGGGACCACCGGGCCGCAGCTGTTCCCCGCCGACCCCGAGGCGCGGCTGGCCGCGCTGCGCGACGAGGCGACCGGCTCGGGGCTGATGGACATCGCCCTGCCTTGGCTGGTGGAAACCCGGATGCGGCCCGAACCCCAGCGCAGCGACCAGCAGATCGCAGCCTGGCGGCGCAAGACCCTTAGCACCCTCGACTGGCTGGAGGCCAATATCGACGCCATCGCCGCGCGGGATTTCGACGTGGGCCACATCGCCATCGGGGTGGCGCTCTGCTATCTCGATTTCCGCTTCTCGGCCGAGAACTGGCCCGAGGGCCGGCCCAGGCTCGCCGCCTGGCACGCGGGCTTCCGCGACCGCCCCTCGGTCCGGGCGACCGAGTTCCGCGACGATCCCCGCCCCGCGGCCTGACAAGGCCCCGACCCGCGCACCGGCCCTGCATGGGCCTTCCCTGAACGCATTGACCGGACCCCAAGCCATGAAGCACACGACCTCGGACCAGTATCAGGACATCCGCGACGCGGTGCGCGCCCTTTGCGCGCAGTTCCCCGATGAATACCACCGCCGCATCGACGACGAGCGCGCCTACCCTGCGGAATTCGTGGACGCGCTGACCGAGGCCGGCTGGATGGCCGCCCTGATCCCGGAAGAATACGGCGGCTCGGGCCTCGGCCTTGCCGAAGCCTCGGTCATCATGGAGGAGATCAACCGTTCGGGCGGCAACTCGGGCGCCTGCCACGGGCAGATGTACAACATGAACACCCTTGTCCGCCACGGGTCCGAGGAACAGCGCCAGAAATACCTGCCGAAGATCGCCAGCGGTGAATTGCGCCTGCAGTCCATGGCCGTGACCGAGCCGACCACCGGCACCGACACCACGCAACTCAAGACCACCGCCGTGAAGAAGGGCGACAAGTATGTCATCAACGGCCAGAAGGTCTGGATCAGCCGGGTCCAGCATTCCGACCTGATGATCCTGCTGGCGCGCACCACGCCCCTGTCCGAGGTGAAGAAGAAATCCGAAGGGCTGTCGATCTTCCTCGTCGACGTCAAGGAGGCGGTCGCCAATGGCATGGTCGTCAACCCCATCGCCAACATGGTCAACCACGAAACCAACGAGCTGTTCTTCGACAACCTCGAGATCCCGGCCGAAAACCTGATCGGCGAGGAAGGCCGCGGCTTCAAGTATATCCTGACCGGCCTGAACGCCGAACGCACGCTGATCGCCGCCGAATGCATCGGCGACGGCTACTGGTTCATCGACCGGGTGACGAAATACGCCAACGAGCGCGTCGTCTTCGGCCGTCCCATCGGCCAGAACCAGGGCGTCCAGTTCCCCATCGCCGAAAGCTTCATCGAGGTCGAGGCCGCGAACCTCATGCGCTGGGAAGCCTGCCGGCTTTACGACGCCCACCAGGACAGCGGCGCCCAGGCCAACATGGCCAAGTATCTGGCGGCGAAAGCCAGCTGGGAGGCCGCCAACGCCTGCATCCAGTTCCACGGCGGCTTCGGCTTTGCCGCCGAATACGACGTGGAACGCAAGTTCCGGGAAACCCGGCTGTATCAGGTCGCGCCGATCTCGACCAACCTGATCCTGTCCTATGTGGGCGAGCATATCCTCGGCCTGCCGCGCAGCTTCTGAAGGGGGCGGGTATGCAACTGGATCTCGACCACCTGCGCGGCTGGATCGGGCGCGAGGAAAGCGCCAGCGAGCTGATGACCCCGGTCCTCGCGCAGCGGTTCAACGCGATGCTGGACCGCGAGGGCGACACCGCACCGGGTGCGGACGCGCCGCGCATGGTGCATTACTGCCTGTGCCAGCCCGCCGCCCCCACCGCCGAATTGGGCGAGGACGGCCACCCGTCCCGCGGCGGCTTCCTGCCGCCGGTGCCCCTGCCGCGGCGGATGCGCGCCGGATCGACGATGGAGTTCACCGGCGAGATCCGCATCGGCGAAACCGTCTCGCGCGTCTCGCGCATCCTCGACGTCAGCGCCAAGGAGGGCCGCTCGGGCCTGCTGTGCTTCGTCACGCTGGAAGACAGCTACGCCAGCGACGGCCGCCCGGTGCTGACCGAACGGACCGACATCGTTTATCGCGGCCCGGCCGGCGAGGAAAAGGCGAAAGCCGCGCCCCCGCCCGCCCCGGCGGGCGCCCATGTGCGGACCGTCACGCCCACGCCGCCCTTGCTGTTCCGCTATTCGGCCGTGACCTTCATCGGCCACCGCATCCATTACGACCTGCCCTATGCGCGCGAGGTCGAGGGCTATCCCGGCCTGATCGTCCACGGCCCGCTGCAGGGGACGATGCTGGTCCATATGGCGCAGGACCTGCGTGGCGCGTTGCCCGCGCGGGTGACTGTCCGGGCCATGTCGCCGATCTTCGACACCGCCGATTTCACCCTGAACGCCACCGACGACGGCGAGGGCATGAAGCTGTGGACCGCCAGCGCGAACGGCCCGGTCGGGATGGAGGCCCGCGTCCAATGGTAGGCGTCGCGCAGGCCCGCACCGCGCTGTTCGTGCCCGCCGACCGCCCGGACCGCTTCGCCAAGGCCGCGGCTTCGGGCGCCGACGCGGTGATCCTCGATCTCGAGGACGCCGTCGCACCCTCGGGCAAGGAGGCCGCGCGGGCGCTGATCTCGGCCGATTTCACCGACCGGCCGGTGCTGGTCCGCATCAATGCCGCGGGCACGCCATGGCACGAGGCGGACCTTGCCGCGCTGGCGGGGGGGCGCTTTTCCGGGGCGATCCTGCCCAAGGCCGAGGATGCCGAAACCACATCGGCGGTGGCCCGAAGGCTGGGCGACGTGCCGCTGGTCGCGCTGGTGGAATCCGCCAAGGGCATCGCCAATGCCCGCGCCATCGCGGCGGCGGGGCCGGTGCGGCTGGCCTTCGGCTCGGTCGATTACTGCGCCGACCTCGGCTGCGCGCATGACCGCGAGGTGCTGCTGCCCGCCCGGTCCGAACTTGTGCTGGCCTCGCGGCTGGCCGGGATCGCCCCGCCCCTTGACGGGGTGACGGTGCAACTGGGGGACGGCGCGGTGGCCCATGGTGACGCCGCCCACGCGCGGGCCCTGGGGATGACCGGCAAGCTCTGCATCCATCCCGCCCAGATCGCCGCCGTCGCCCGCGCCTTCCTGCCCTCCGAGGCCGAGGTGGAATGGGCGCGCCGGGTGCTGGCCTCGGGCGACGGCGCCGTGGCCGTGGACGGCGCCATGGTCGATGAGCCGGTGCGCATCCGCGCAAGGGGCATCCTGTCGGCGCTGTCCTGACGCCCTCGACTCCGGCCCCCGCAAATGAAACGCGCCGCGGCACATGGCCGCGGCGCGTTTTTCCGTTCGTGACGGGCGGTGTCCCCGTCAGGTGGCGGGCGCCCGTTGCGCCCCGTCCGGCAGGTCCAGGCTGATCGCAGTCAGGTCGCGCCCCTTGGTTTCGGGCAGCAGCAGCAGCGCCAGGCAGGCCAGCGCATAGGCCACGAAGCAGAAGACCGCGATGGCCGGCGCCAGCCCCATCGGGACGGCCAGCAGCCCGACGCCGGTGATGCAGAAGGCCGCGGCGGTCTTGCCGAGGTTGTAGGAAAAGCCCATGCAGGTCGTGCGCACCTCGGTCGGGAACAGTTCCGACAGGAACGGCCCGATCGCCGCGAACATCCCGATCACGCCGGCACCGACGAAGAAGCTGAGGATATGCGACAGCGCAGGCGTCAGCGGCACCAGCATGTAGGTCACCGTCAGGATCCACGAGGCCACCGACATGAACAGCAGCGTGGCCTTGCGCCCCCAGCGGTCCGACAGGTAGGCGGTCAGCACGAAGCCGCAGAAGGTGCCGGTCGCCATCACGAAGATCGTCAGAAGCTGCGAGCCTTTCTGCAGCCCGCGTTCCACCAGCAGCGTCGGCAGCCAGATCAGCACGACATAGGACGAGGCCTGCATCCCGAAGACCAGCAGCGCGCCCAGAGTCGTGAACTTGATGTATTGCGGCTTGAAGACGGTCGCGAAGGACGCCTTGTCATGCGGCCGCTCGGCCGCCTTCTTGTAGGCGGTGGATTCGTCCAGGCCCCGCCGGACCCAGAAGATCAGCGCCGCCGGGATCGCGCTGAGCCAGAAGGTCATCCGCCAGGCCAGGTCAGGCTCGAAGATCGCGAGAATGGTGATCGCGGTGATCGCCGAGCCCAGCCAGCCCAGCGAAAAGGCCGACTGCACGAAGCCCATGGCCTTGCCGCGGTGCTTGGGGTTGATGACCTCGCCGATCAGCGCCGCGCCGACGGCCCATTCGCCGCCGAAGCCGAAGCCCTGCATCACCCGCGCGGCCATCAGTTGCCAGTAGTTCTGGGCGAAGCCGGCGACGATGCCCCATGCGGTGAACCAGATCACCGTGAAGACCAGCACCCGGACCCGGCCGATGCGGTCGCTGATGATGCCCGCGATCCAGCCGCCGGCGGCCGCCGACAGCAGCGCCGCGGTGCCGATCATCCCGACCTCGGCCTTGGTCAGCGCCCACAGCCCCATCAGGGTCGGCAAAAGGAAGCTGAAGATCTGGACGTCGTAAGAATCCAGCGCCCAACCGCTGTAGCAAGCCCAGAAGGTCTTGCGCTCTTTCGGCGTCCCTTCTTGATACCACCTGAACATTGTTCGACCCCTCCCGGTCATTCTGCTGTCAGACGTTCACAGCCCTTGCGCCGCCATCGCGGTTGCGGGCCATCCCGACCCAGAGGCGGCCTCGCGCCGCCGCCGGGAACATCACCTTGCCGGCGCCGCCTGGCGCGGGTTGGCAAGGGCCGTGCGCGTTGCACCGGAATGACCGGGGCAAACCCCCGCCGGCGCCGCATTCCATCCGGCATGATCGCTGTTGCCGCAGGCGGGCCTGGCGGCCGCGCGGGCCGCAGCCGTCATCCTGATGTCGAACATGGCTGACTCCTCCCCAAGGATGTCGCCCTTTCACCGCTTCTCCACCACCATGATAAATGTCCTTATGGTGGACAAGTGTTCGCATATCGTAACAGTTCGGCCGTTTCCCGGTCAAGCGCAAAGATTCCCCGCCCTGCCCTTTCCCGCCGGTCCGGTCCGGCAATAGGATGCCGCCCATGTGCCGAGGCAGACGGAGGAGCGACGATGCGCTGGGTCGAGGTCAACGGAAAGCTGCTGCGCCACCGCCACCGTCCGGGGCGGGGGCCGTGCCTGATCCTGCTGCACGAGATGGGCGGCTCGATCGAAAGCTGGGACCTGGTGCTGCCGCATCTTGCGCCGGACCAGGCCTGCCTGATCCCCGAGATGCGGGGGATGGGGATGTCGGAACGGGTCCGGGGCGATTTCGCCATGACGGACCTTGCGGCCGACCTGTTCCACCTGATCACCCACCTGGGGATCGAGGGGCCGGTGGTCCTGTCCGGCTGCGCCGTCGGCGGCGCGGTGGCGCTGCAATTCGCGCTGGATCATCCCGACCGGGCGGCGGGGGTGGTCCCGCTGGACCCGGCCCTCGACACCCGGCCCGAAAACGTGGCCGCCGTCCGGGCGCTGGCCGACCGGATGGAAACCGAGGGCCTGCGCGCGGTCGAGCCGCTGCTGCTGGACCGCACCTATCCGCAGCCCTACCGCGACGCCGACCCCGACCATTTCGCCGCGGTGCGCGGCCGCTGGATGGCCAACGATCCGGGGTCCTTCGCGGCCTACCTGCGGATGCTCAGCCGCACCGACCTGTTCCCGCGTCTGGGCGAGGTCGCCTGCCCGGTGATCCTCGGCTCGGGCGAGGATGACGTGCTGCGGCCGCCCGAATATGTGGCACGGGTCGCGCAGGCCATCCCGGGGGCCGAGGTGGTCAGCCTCAGGGCCGGCCATCACCTGCCCGACCACGCCCCCGAGGGGGTCGCGGGCATCCTGAACGAGATGCTCCGCCGCGTCGGGGACGGCGCCCCCCCGGCATCGTGACTTCGGCCCGCCAATAGGTCGCCCCGCCCCCGGTGCGACCCTTGGCGGCATAAGGAGACCCGCGCCCACGGGCGCAGGAAAGCCCCTGCGGGTGCCAGCGGTCTCGACCGTGGAGGCTCCACACACTCACCGGCCCCGGTGCGTCCCGCTTGCCTTCGCGGCGCCTTCGGGACAGGAACCTCGCATGGCGACATGGGCAGGGGGTTCCGCCCTGATCTTTCCGGAGAGCAACGATTGTCCTTCATGACCGGGGCGGTGACGCCGCCGAGGATGGCCACGCTGGTGGCGCTGGCGGGGATCGCCGCGCTGTCCATGAACGTGTTCCTGCCGTCGCTGCCCGGCATGGCGCGGCATTTCGGCGTCGAATACGGGGTGATGCAACTGTCCGTCTCGGCCTATCTCGGGGCCTCGGCGGTGGTGCAGCTGCTGGTCGGGCCGATCAGCGACCGCTGGGGGCGCCGGCCGGTGATGCTGGGGGCGCTGGTGATCTTCCTTGCCGCCACGGCCGGGACGCTGCTGGCCCCGAACGCGGGCTGGTTCCTCGCCATGCGGATGGTCCAGGCGGTGGTGACGACGGGCCTCGTGCTGTCGCGGGCGGTGGTGCGCGACATGGTGGCGGGGGCGGCGGCGGCCAGCCGGATCGGCTATGTCACCATGGGCATGGCGGTGGTGCCGATGCTGGCCCCCATCGCGGGCGGGGCGCTGGAACAGCTCTGGGGCTGGAAGGCCAGCTTCACCGCGATGTTCGTCCTCGGGCTGGCCGTGCTGCTGCTGGCCTGGGCCGACATGGGGGAAACCGCGCGGGGCGGGTTGTCGCTGCGCGCCCAGTTGCGGGCCTATCCGGTGCTGGCGCGGTCGGGGCGGTTCTGGGGCTATGCGATGGCCGCGACGCTGGCCTCGGGGGCCTTCTTCGCCTATCTGGGCGGCGCGCCCTTCGTGGGCGAGACGGTGTTCCGGCTGACCCCGGCCGAGGTCGGCTACTGGTTCGCCGCGCCCTCGATCGGCTATCTCCTGGGCAACTATGCCTCGGGGCGCTGGTCGATGCAGTGGGGCATGGACCGGATGATCCTCTGGGGCGCGGTGGTGACGGTGGCGGCGGTGGGGGGCGCGCTGGCCGCGAACCTCGCGCAACTGCACCATCCGCTGGCCTTCTTCGGCGCGGTGGCGGTCATGGGGCTGGGCAACGGCATGGTCATGCCCAATGCCAATGCCGGGATGATGAGCGTGCGGCCCGATCTTGCCGGCACCGCCAGCGGCCTCGGGGGCGCGCTCGCGGTCGCGGGGGGCGCGGCGCTGGCGGCGCTGGCGGGTTATTTCCTTGTGCCGGGCGCCGGGGCGACGCCGCTGCTGGTCATCATGCTGCTGTCCGCGCTGGGGTCGCTTTGCGCCGTGCTGGGGGTGTGGGCCGCGCGGTAAGTCCCTGCGCGCGGGGCGCGCGGGCCGGTTCAGCCAAGGATCGCCACGCCCTCGGCCTCTGCCGCCCGCATGAGCGCCCGGTCCAGCGTCGCCAGCGCCGCGCCGTGGCGCAGGGCGGTTTCCAGATACAGCGCGTCATAGGCCGTCAGCCCGTGGCGGCGGGCAAGGTCGATCACCACCGCCCCCTCGGGCGCGGCGTCCAGCGTGATCGCCAGCGCGTCGAATGTGCCCAGCAACTGTTCCACCATGCCCGCGGGCAGACGACCCCGGCGCTCGCTGACCAGCAGGATGTTGCGCAGTTCCACCCACAGCAGCCAGGGCGCCAGCACCGCGTCATGGCTGACCAGCGCCGGGCCGAGGTCCAGCCCGCTTTCATCCGGCATCGCCCAGCCGATCAGCGCCGAGGCATCGACGACCAGGCTCACCGCCGGCCTTCGTCGCGGGCCGACAGGATCCCGGCGGGGTCCAGCGCGATGCCGCGAGCGGCGAGCTTTTCCCGCAGCGCGCCCATCCGGGCGACGGCGGCGGCGCGGTCGCTGCCCTGCCCCGCCGGCACCAGCCGCGCCACCGGAGCGCCGCGGCGGGTGATCAGCACCGACTCGCCCGCCTCGGCGGCGGCGAGCAGTTCCGACAGGTGGGTCTTGGCCTCGAAGGCGCCGATCTCGCGCATGGGATTCCCTCTGACTGGTTGGCAGTCTAGTCTGTTGCGGGAAGCTGTCAATGCTTGAAGTGTGAAAGCGGCTGACGCCCTGCCCCTTGCCGGCGGCATCTTCCCCGCGGGGAAGATCAGGCTTTCCCCGCCCTTGCAATCCGCGATGGTTCCTGCGGGAAAGGCTACTGCGCCATGTCACTGGAGCAGCCATCTTCCCCGCGGGGAAGATCGGCCCTGATCCTTCTGCGGCCGGCAATCTTCCCCGCGGGGAAGGTCAGGATACTGTGCCGTTGGGGCCACCTTCCCCGCGGGGAAGATCACCACCCTTCGGATGCTGGAACGATAACCTTCCCCGTGGGGAAGATCGGCGTGCTGTGCTGTTAGACGACCACCTTCCCCGCGGGGAAGATCATCCCCTCCCTATCCATTGCCTGCAATCTTCCCTGCGCGAGAGGTCAGGCTGACCGGTAGCCGCGAGGCGACCTTCCCCGCGGGGAAGGTCACTGCGCCCCGATGCTGGTGCGCCCCGATGCTGGAACGATGACCTTCCCCGCGGGGAAGATCAGTCCAGCCGCCCCAGCATCTCGGCCACGGCGGCCTCCAGCTTGCGGCGGTCGATGGTGGAAAAGTCGCGGGGCAGACGGATTTCAAGCCGCCCGTTGGTGGCGGTGCAGCGGGCGCTGCCCTGCGGGCGGGCGATCTGGAAGCTGGTGCGCGCCCTGCCCGCCGGCACCGGCACCTGCGAAGGGCGCGGCTTCGCACCCGTATCCTCTGTCCCGTCCCCCTGCCCCGCGTGGCGGCGCAGCACCTCAAGCTCGTCCCGGACCGAGCGCGTGTCCCAACCCGCAAGCTCGGCCCGGATCATGGCCACCAGCCCCGGCACCTCCTCCAGCCGCTGCGCCAGCGCGAGGCCGAGGGCGCGCGGGATCTCGTGGGGGTAAAGCAGCACGCCTTCCAGCCGCTCGACCACCGGGATGAAGGCGCGGATATAGCTGCGCTTCTGGTAGCCCGCCGACTTGAACAGCACCGCCACGGCCTTTTCGGGATCGGTCTCGCCGGTCTCGGGGTCCATGGCGTAATGCAGCGCCATCTGCGCCATTTCGGCAAAGGACAGGTCCTTGCGGACGAGGTTCTCGTCCACCATCCGGCGGTACAGCGACTCCAGTGCGTCGCCCCGCGCCACGATGCCGGCCGGGATGCGGCCCCAGCGCTCGGCGTCGCCGGTTTCCTCCAGAAGCTGGCGATAGGCCGCCAGCCGGCGCCAGCCCTGGATCAGCTCGTAGCGCCCGTCCTCGCCCGGCTCGACCCGGATCGGGTTCGACAGCCCGATGTCGCGGATCGAGGCCACCAGTTCCCCCAGTTCCGGGTCCGGCGCCGGGGTGCGGTCGCGGATCAGCTTGCGGGTATCCACGGCGTCCAGCGGGACCAGGTCCACGATCAGGCCGGCGCGCTTCAGCCGGACGTGTTCCTGCGCCAGCGCGTCGTTCTCGGCCCGGATGCCGGCCTCGATCCGGGCGCGGTCGCGCTGCGATTCCGCCGTCTCGACAATGGCGGTCGCCATCGGGCCGCGGCGCTGGTCGGCCTTCCCCGCGGGGAAGGTTTCAAGGGCCGCGTCCGGGGGGGCGGCCACGTCGTCCTTCGGCAGGTCAATGTCGAACATCCGGCGCTTGCGGCTCATGCCCGATCCTCCAGCTTGTCCCAGGCCTGCAGCGCGTAGCCCCGGAATTCCTCGTAGGCGCGGTCGAATGTGGCGCGGGCGCGGCGCCAGGTGCCGCGGGTCATCTCGCGGTAGTCGATCTCGTAGACCGAGGACAGGAACCGGCCCGACTGTTCCACGGCGCGGGTCAGCTCGATCGGATGCTCGGCCATCCGCTCGCCGAAGACTTGGCGGAAGGCCCCCAGCATCGCCTGGTGCAATTCGTTGGACGGCTCATAGCGCGTCATCAGGAAGCGGACATCGGCGAAGGCCTTGGGCAGCGCGATCTTCCCCGCGGGGAAGTTCTCGAAGCCGTGCGACAGGTCGCCGAGCGCCTCGGCAAGCTGGCCGATGAAGCTGGTGGTGGAATCGTATTCCCAGTAGCCGGGGCCGGAGGGGATGTAGAGCATGTCGGCCGCGAAGACCGCGTTCATCGACTGGTAGCCGATGGCGGGCGGGCAGTCGAAGAAGATCAGGTCATAGGCATCGTCCGGCAGGCTGTCGAGAAAGCGCGAGACGGCGGCGAAGAAGGTCCATTCCGGGTTCAGGTGCCGATACTGGGCGCTGGCGAATTCGACGAATGCGGCGTTGGCGCAACTGGGGATGATGTCGATGGTGGACCAGGAGGTGGGCCGGATGAAATCCGCCGGTCGCAGGGCGCCGAGGCCCATGTCGCGGATCGAGGCCGGCAGCCTGCGCCGGGGCAGGGCGGTGCCCGACTCGGCCCCCTGGGCCGCGGCGTTCATGCGGTCGGTCTCGCGTTCGAGGTCGCGGGCCATGATCCCCCAGACGGTGTGATCCTCGTCCACGTTGTTCAGGCCCATGGAATGCGACAGCGTCGCCTGCGGGTCGAAGTCCACCGCCAGCACCCGGTAGCCGTCCAGCGCCGCGGCATGGGCGAGATGCAGGGCGACCGTGCTTTTCCCGGCGCCGCCCTTGAAATTGGCGATGGCCGCGCGCAGCGCCCGCTTGCCCGCCGGGCGCGGCGGCATCAGCGACTTGCGGTTGATGCGGATGCGGCGGCGCAGCTCGTTGATCTCGTCGAGGCTGAACCAGCGCTGGCGGCCGTCGTCCAGAACTTCCCCGAGGGGAAGGTTCGGCTCGTCGGCAAGCTTGCCGCGGAAGGTGGACTGGTTGATGCGGAAGATCAGCTCGGCGACCTCCCAGCTGGAAAACCGGCGCAGGGTCTTTTCGTCGGCCGGGCTGAAGGTCTGGCGCCGGATCCAGCCCTGCATCCGCAGCGACTGCCGTTGAAGCCGCGCGAGGTCTTCGTGCGAATACATCTTTTCCCCATTTTGCAGGACGCTGTTTTTCATGAATTCTGTTTTTACGCGGAATTCGTATTCGGGGCAAAGTCATTTTCTGCTGATTCACGGAAAGCCGGCGTCTGGCGCCCATCCTGCCACAGCCCGCGCCGCGTTGCGCCGAATCGGGGACGGGCGTCCGGGCTGTTGCCGGATCTGGCAGGGGGCGGAAGAACCCTGGGAATTGGGGGACATCCCTGGTCCCGCCGCAAGGGATTAGGGGACATCTGCGGCGGAATGGGGGACATCCAGGGTGTCCCCCATAACCTATGATACCGATATTTCTTTGCGGGATTGGGTGGCTGTTGCGGCGCAACAGCAGCGCACGCTTGACAGGCGGGCCAGACAGGACACTAATGACCCCATAACGGCGAAAAGCGTTCTGGGGACGCCCGCAGCCAGGGGACAGGACAGCGACCGGGCAGGGGCGGCAGCCCCGCGGCGGGGCCGGAGAGCGAGGACAGCATGCAGGCGATCCGTCCGGCCGGGCACGAGGGGGCAAGCCGCAAATATGACCTGCTGACGGCGCTGGCGGCCCATGCGCTGGCGGGCGACCAGCACCGGCAGCGCATGGTGCTGCGGCTGATGGCGCTGATCACCGCGCGCTACAACTGGCAGCGGGACGAGCTGGCGGTGGGGCAGGCCGAGATCGCCCGGCTCTGGGCGGTGGACGAGCGCACCGTCAAGCGCGACATGGCGCGGCTGCGCAGCCTCGGCTGGATCACGGTCAAGCGGCAGGGCGCGCGGGGGCGGGTCTCGGTGCTGGGCCTCGGGCTGGACCGCATCCTGCTAGACACCCGGCCCGAATGGGCGAATGTCGGTCCCGATCTGGTCGCCCGCCTTGGCGGCGCACCCGAGCCCGCGGAACCGGGCGACAGCCCCACGGTGGTGCCCTTCCGCCGCGCGGGCGGCGGCGAGGGGGCTGCGGGCGCGGTCTGGGCGGCGGCGCGGGCGCTGCTGTCCACCGAGGACCGGGGCGCCTATGAGGCCTGGTTCGCGCCGCTTGCCGATGCGGGGGTCGAGGACGGCCAGCTTCTGCTGCTGGCCCCCAGCCGCTTTCACGCAAGCTACGTGCAGGCGCATCTGCAGCAGCGGCTGGTCACCGCCGCGCGGCGCTGCGACCCGAGCCTTGCCGGGGTGCGGCTGCGGGCGGAATAGGGCAGGGGCCGCTCAGGCCCCGGGGCCGGTCCAGATCCCCAGAAGGGCGGTCGCGGCGACCAGCGACAGGAAGACATTGACCGCGATCAGCACCCAGCCGGGCAGCCTGCGGATGTCGGGGGCCAGCGGCTCGAACCGGAACAACTGGCGCCAGACCCCGGCGGTGAAGCAGAAGATCGCAAACAGCATCAGCACCGAGGCCTGCGCCATCACCATCCAGCCCGGCACCAGCCCCTCCAGCAGCGTCCGCGCGCCGATGCCGCCCGCCAGCCCCACCATCCCCGTGCGCACCCAGGCGGCATAGGTCCGCTCGGCCGCGAAAACGGTGCGGTCGCCGGCAAGCTCTGTCCGGCGCTCGGCGCTGTCCTTGGTGACGACGGCGGCCTTGGCCGTGACCTCTGCCGCCTCGGCCGAGGTTTCCGCGGCCTCGGAGGTCCGCTCGGCGGCTTGCGTCGTCTGCCGGGCGGCGGCGCTGGAATCCTCGGCGGCCGAGGCCGCGCTTTCGGCCGCCTCATGGGTCTTGCGCGCGGTGCTGCCGACCGCCTTGCCTTCGTCCATCCGCCTCCCCCCCTTTGCCGGCCCCGGCCCCGGCCCCGGCCCCGGTCCCGGCCACAGGCGCACCGGCCGCCGGTCTGCGAGGAAAGCCCCGGCCCGCCCATCGGTTCCATCGGGACGCGGCGCCCCCCCTCAGACAAGCTGCCAAGGCATCCGGGGCCGTCGGCCATGGCGCGGGCTGGTTCGCCGCGCCGCAGGCCGGGCCGGCGGCGGTTGCCGCTCATGGCCGGAAGCGCAGGGCGCAGCCCGGCTTCGAGGGTGCGTCCATGCCGTCAGACACCGCGCAGGCCGGTTCGACGCAGGCCGGTAGAGCGCAGGCCGGTAGAGCGCAGGCCGGGCGGCTCTGCGCCTGCCACGCTTCTGCGGCCCCGCATGGCGGCGGAACGCCGTGACGCGCCTTTCGGTCAGCTACCGGGATCGCGCGGGCCGCTGTCCTGCTGGCGCAGGGCTTCCTCGGCGGCATGTCCGCTGTCGTGGATGGTCCCGCGGCGGCGGCGTTCCAGCGTGCGGCCGAGGCGGCGGCGCAGGAAGGCCGAGGAGGAATAGCGCGACACCCGCCCGTAAAGCCGGGCCTCGAGGTCGTCCACCATCGCGGCCCAGTCCCGTTCCACGGGTTCCGCGATGTGGAACTGGTCGTAGTTCACCACCACGTCCACCCGCCGCCCAAGGGGACCCGCGACCGCATCGACCCGGTCGCGGATCGCCTCGACATCGGCGGGCGTGCGGACGGCCAGCCGCGACAGGTTGATGAACAGGATCTCGCGGCCCGCGTCCCAGGTGATCCGTCGGTCCAGGGGAACGGTCAGCAGGTCGTCCTTGAGCCCCATCGGCGCGTCGGTGAAGATGCGGGGGTCCATGAGGGCCACCTCGCCCACCAGCGGGGCAAAGCCCATGCGGTCGAGGATGTCGCGCTGCAGGTCCACGCCGGGGGCGATCTCGGTCAGGCGCAGGCCTTGCGCGTCCAGCCGGAAGACGCAGCGTTCGGTGACGTAAAGGACCGGCTGGCCCAGCCGGGCGGCGCGGGCGCCGGAGAAGGTGATCTGCTCGACCGACGCGCCGAACTTCTGCGCGCGGCCCTCGGTTTCGATCTGCAGCCGGCCCTCGCCCGCGCGGACGGACAGGCCGCCCGCCGTGAAGGTGCCGGCGAAGACCAGATGCCGGGCGTTCTGGCTGATGTTGATGAAGCCGCCCGAGCCGGCGAGCTTCGGGTCGAAGCGGCTGACGTTCACGTTGCCCGTCCCGTCCACCTCGGCCATCCCGAGGCAGGCGAGGTCGAGGCCGCCGCCGTCGTAGAAGTCGAACTGCTGGTTCTGGGCGATGGTGGCCTCGGTATTGACCGCCGCGCCGAAGTCGAGGCCACCTGCCGGCTGGCCGCCGATCACCCCCGGCTCGGCCGTCAGCGTCACATGGTCCAGCAGCCCTTCTTCCGCCGCGACCGCCGCCACCCCTTCGGGCATCCCGATGCCGAGGTTGACGACGCCGCCCACCGGCAATTCAAAGGCGGCGCGGCGGGCGATCACCTTGCGGTCGGTCAGGGGCAGGGGGGCGGCCGCATCGGCGGGGGCGCGGTAGCGGCCGGTGTAGTAGCGGTTGTATTGCGTGGCATAGGTCTGCGGGTGCAGGTCCGGGGGCGCCACGACCACGGCATCGACCAGCGCGCCGGGGATCACCACCTCGCGCGCGGGCAGGCTGCCCGCGGCCACCACCTCGTCCACCTGGACGATCACCACGCCGCCCGAGTTCCGCGCCGCCATCGCCTGCGCGAGATTGTCGAGGATCAGGGCCTCGCGTTCCATGGTGATGTTGCCGCGCTGATCGGCGGTGGACCCGCGCAGCAGCGCCACATGGATCGGCATGGCCTTGAAGAACAGCCGCTCGACGCCTGCGACGGTGACAAGCTCGACCAGGTCCTCGGTCGCGGCGGGGCTGATGCGGCCGCCTTCCAGCCGCGGATCGACAAAGGTTTCCAGCCCCACATGGGTCAGGCTACCCGCCTTGCCCGCGGCGATGTCGCGGTACAGATGCGAGATCACCCCTTGCGGGAAGTTCCAGCCCGCGATCTCGCCCGCCAGCGCCCGCGCGCCCAATTGCGGGATCAGCCCCCAGTGGCCGCCGACGATGCGCTTGACGAGGCCGGGCGCCGCCAGCCGGTCCAGTCCCCGGCCCTTGCCGTCGCCCTGTCCGGCGGCGAACAGCAGGGTCAGGTCGCGGGGGTGGCCTTCCTCGGCGAAGCGGTCGGCCAGCGCCTTCAGCAGCGCCTCGGGGACGCCCGCGCCGACAAAGCCCGAGGTGGTGACGGTGTCGCCCGAATGGACAAGGGCCGCGGCGTCGCGGGCGGGAACGATCTTGTCCGCCATGGCCTAGCCCATCGCTCCCAGCAGGATCACGACGATGGTGGCGAAGACCGGGATCGCGACCGACACGACGAAGATGTCGCCGTAGCTTTTCTTGTGGGTCAGCCCGGTGATCGCCAGCAGGGTGATGACCGCGCCGTTGTGGGGCAGCGCGTCGAAGCCGCCCGAGGCAAGGGCGGTGACGCGGTGCATCAGCTCCATGCTGATGCCCTGCTCGCGCGCCATCGCGGCGAACTGCTCGCCCAAGGCCTGCAGCGCGATGGACATGCCGCCCGAGGCCGAGCCGGTGATCCCCGCCAGCACGTTCACGGCCACAGCCAGCGAGGCCACCGGGTTGGTCGGGAACAGTCCCAGCACCGCGTCGCGGATGATGGCAAAGGCCGGCAGCGACGCGATGACCGCGCCGTATCCCACCTCGGAGGCGGTGTTGAAGATCGGCAGCAGCGAGCCCATCGTGCCGCTGTTCACGCTGTCGGTCAGGTTGGTGAAACGGTGCCAGTTCAGCGCGATCGCCAGCACGATCGACAGCACCAGCGCCACGATGATGGCCCAGATGCCCGCAACCGATTGCAGCGTGGTCGCGCCGTATTCCGGCTGCGCGAGGTAGCTCGCGTCCATCCGCGGGATGACGATGTAGGTGAAGACCGCGTTCAGCACGATGACCGAGACCACCGGCAGGATGGCGATGCCGAAGCCCGGCAGGTCCATGTCCTCGGGCAGCGAGCTGTCGGCGGCGGTGCGCGGGTGGTCGCCGTAGCCTTCCGACCGGGCGTGCGCGGCGGCCGAGCGGCGGTTCAGCCACAGGACGCCCCCCACCAGCATGATGACCCCCGCAATGGTGCCGAGGATGGGCGCGGCGAAGACGTTGGTGCCGAAGAAGGGCATCGGGATCGCGTTCTGGATCGCCGGCGTGCCGGGGAAGGCCGTCATGGTGAAGGTGAACGACCCCAGCGCGATGGCCGCGGGCAGCAGGCGCTTGGGCACGTCCGCGCGGCGGAACAGCGCGTTGGCGATGGGATAGATGGCGAAGGCCACCACGAAGAGCGACACGCCCCCGTAGGTCAGCACCCCGCAGGCCAGCACCACCGCCAGGATGGCGCGATGCGCGCCGACGCTGGCCACGATCTTCTCGGCGATGGTGCGGGCGGCGCCGCTGTCGGCCATGACCTTGCCGAAGATCGCCCCCAGCAGGAACAGCGGGAAGTAGATGATCACATAGCCGCCGAGCGAGCGCATGAAGACCTGCGTGTAGGTCGCGAGGATCGGCAGATCCCCCGACAGCAGCACGGCCAGCAGCGCCAGCAGCGGCGCGAGGATCAGCACGTTGATCCCGCGATAGGCGAGATACATCAGCAGCCCGAGCGAAAGAACGATGCCAAGGAGTCCCATGTCCGACGTCACCTTGTGGTTGTTTGGAAAAGAAAGTTGCAAGAACGTCCGGCAATGACAAGCATTGTTGCGCGTGGGGGCTGCGCCCCTTTGCGCCTGTCTCGACAGGATCGCCGAAGGATGCTACCTTTGGCTGTGGCTGCCGGTCCGTCCTTTTCGGGTGACGCGGCGGTCCGACCGGACGGTGTCGGCGATGCGTTTGATCGACCCACTGAAGATTGCCTTGTCCATTTTCACGGCTGCCGGACCGGCCCTGTCCCAGCCGGCAGAGCCGCAGCTTTTCGCGGTCACGGCCACCGGCCCGGCAGCGGTGCCGGGGCGCGAGCCGCCGCCCTTCCGGGGCGTCGCCTTCGCCATCGGCCCCGACAGCCTGCTGACCGCGCAGGGCGCGGTGGGCGACCCGGCCCGGTTCAGCCCTGCCGTGCGCTTTGCCAAGACCAGCGTGCCCGACCGGACCATCGAGCTTTTCGGCAATGGCGGCCCGGCATTCCCGGCGGGCGTGGCCGCGGCAGACGGCCCGGCGGCGGTGCTTGTCCGCAGCCCGCAGGAACCGCCGCTGGCCAGGGCACGGCTGAGCGCCTGTCCGCCGGGACAAGCGGGCCTGCGCCTGCGGGCGGATGGCGAGATCCCGGTCGAGCCGGTCCTTTCGGGCGGCGTCGTCACCCATTACCGGGTGACGCGGCCCGATGGATGGGACGGGCGCGGCTTTCTCGGCGCGCCGCTTCTTGACGGCGAGGGCCGGGTCGCTGGGATGCTGGCCGACGTGGCGGATGACAGGCGCCATGTCGCGATCGCCCCCATGGCGGCGCTTGCCCATCTGGTGCCGCAGGCCACCCCCATCGACTGCGATCCGCGGCCCGCCACCGGCATCGCCGCCCTGAACCGGACCACCGGCGCGCTGTCGGCACGGGTCGGGAAGACCGAAGGGATGCTGCAGGAAACCCAGCAGGCGCTGAATGTCGTGACCAGCGGCCTTGCCGATGTGGCGGACATCTTCGCCGGCCCCGGCGAGGGCCAGGCCGACATCGAGCCGGTCCTGCGGCTGCTCAGGGATACGCTGCAGCCCGCGCAGCCGCTGGCCGGGCGGGTGTCCAGCATCTCGACGATCCTGCAGCGCCCGACCTGGACGACCAAGGCGAAGTTCTCGGACAGCAGCCTGACGCTGACCCTGACCTTCGCCTACAGGATGCAGCTTCCGGGACGGCCGTTGAGCCAGACGCTGCATCTCTGCAGCAGGCTTCTGATGCCCTACCAGGGCCAGCGGGAGTCAGAGCAGTATTTCCGCTCGCCCGCCTTCTACGCCGCGGCCGCGCGGCCCGGACGGTGCAAGGAAGCCTTTGTGAACCTGCCCAATCCCGGCGGCCCCTCGGATTGGGGCGAATACCGGGCAGAGCTGTATCTCAACGACTTCGAGCACGAGTTCCGGGAATATGTCGCCGGGCGGAACTGGATCGACCCGGCCCATCCCTGGAACCGGGTCATCTTTGTCGCGCTGGTCAGGCCCGAGGCGGCGGGCGGCCCGGACCCGCAGGGGGGGGCGGTGATCCAGCGGGCGCTGATCCGGCTGCCCGAGGGCGGGGACGGGTCGGGGGGCGCGCGGCCCGTCGAATGCCGGGTCTTCGACAGCGACCAGGAGGTGATCGACTTCCTTGCGGAAATGCAGCCGCCGGTCTCGCCCTCGGACCTGTCCACCACCGGCTTCGACGACCTGCCCCGGCTGAAACTCGATCCCGCCAATGCGAGCGACGAATGCGTGCCTTCCTCTGCGTCCTGACGGTCCTGGCAACTGCGGCGCAGGCGCAAGCGCCCGGTCCCGGGGGGGACGCGGCGGGCTTCGACATCATCCACGACGTCCCCCCGGTCCAGAGCATCGCCATCGATGCCGCAACGGGCGGGCTTTTCGCCGCCGTGGCCCCGGATGGCGAGGGGAGCGGATCGGCCATCGTGCAATGGCGCCTGGACCCGGTCCGCCGGGCGGCGCTGTGGCAAACGGAAACCATCGTCAGCGACATCGAGATCACCCCCGCCGGCCTTGTCTATGCCGCGGGCCAGCGGGCCGCCCGGCCCGGCGGCCCGGCGGGGTCGCGCAGCGGCATGGTGATCACCCTCGATCCCGCCCGCCCCGCGGACCCGCCCGCCGTCTTCATCAGCTTTCCCGACAATGCCCGCGTCGATTTCCCGCGCTACAGCCAGGCCGCGCATGACGGCGGAGAGCGCATCTTCGTGACCACGCCCACGCAGTTCACCGTGGCCGGCTATCCCGAGCGGCCCTTCCACCCCGGCGAGACGCCCCATGAGCTGCGGCTGCGATGCGGCGTGCCGGCGCAGTTCAGCCTGTTCGGCCCCCCGGACCGGCCGGGCTATGTCGCCTCGACCGCCGATGGCGCGCTGCTGGAAGCGGGGCTGGTGCAGCCGGACCCGGCGGCGGCCTCCCCCGGCGGCTGCTTCCGGGTGGCCAATGTCTTCAGCAAGGACGCCCCGGCCACGCTGAACAGCGTCGTCCACGCGGTTCTGGCGGATGCGGGCGGCACCGCCGATGCGGTGCTGGCGCTTGAACCCAACACCGGCACCCTCGACCTGCTGCGGCTGGACGGCGGCACGCAGCAGTTGTCCCGCGCCGGCTCGGCCGATCTGGGGGCGGGCGACGGCGCCTTCACGCTGCTTGCGGCAAGCCGCGACGGCTCGGTCATCTTCGTCGGCGGGCCGGGGCAGGAGGGCATCCTGCGGTTCCGGCGCGAGGGCGACGGCCTTGCCCGCGCCGGCACGCTGTGGACCGGGACCGGCCTGCGGCAGATCGAGGTCAGCGCCGACGGACGCCTTGCGGTGCTGGTCATCCGCGATGCCCGCGGGCTTGACCGCATCCACCTGATCCGCGCGCCGGGGGCCCTGGCCGACGGCGCGGCGGGCCTGCCCCCCGGCGGCGACAGCCTGCGGCTGATCCAGTCCGCGCTGAACGAGGCGGGCTTTGCGGTGGGACCGGCGGACGGCATTCCCGGCCCCCGCACCGCCGCCGCCATTTCAAAGGCGATGGCGCGGGAGACCCGTATCGAATCAGGCGGGTTTGACGTAAAATCAATGATCGAGGGGGTGTTCATGACCCCCCCGGCCGGGAAATGATCTGGAGAGTTGGAGGCTCGCATGATCACCTTCCTGTTATCCGCATTCCTTGGACTTTCACCCGCGCCGGTCACCGGCTGCCCGGTCCCGCAGGCGGCGGGGAACATCTGCTGCATCCTGCCGACAGGGCAGCAGTGCTGTTCCCCCACCGCCGACGGGAACGGACGTCCGACCGGCTGCAACTGCTACTGAACGATCCCGCCCAGCCGCAGGCCGCCGCGCCCGCGCGGTGCCCTCGCATGGCCTTTCCCATGGGGGTTCCAGATGTTCCGCACCGCCGCCCTTGTTGCCCTGCTGTCCGTCGCAGCCCTTGTCCGGGGCGGGGCGGCGGCGCAGGATTTCGTCACCGGGGAGGAGATCCGAAAGGTCTCGCCCCGCGCCTCGGCCCCGCTGGTCGAGGCGCTTGTCCAGAACCAGGGAATGCTGGACGCCCATGACATCGACAGCCGGCTGCGGTTGTCGCATTTCCTGGCCCAGGTCATGACCGAGACCGGCGGGCTGCGGCGGCTGGACGAGAACATGAACTATTCCGCCCGCCGGCTGACCCAGGTCTTCAGCCGCCGGACGGTGACGCCCGCCAAGGCCGAGGCGCTCGGCGGCCAGCCCGAGGCCATCGCCAACTGGGTTTACCGCAACCGTCTGGGCAACGGCGGCCCCGAGACCGGCGACGGCTGGGCCTATCGCGGCTCGGGCTATATCCAGTTGACCGGGCGCACCAACTATCGCCTGCGCGGCGAGGAGATCGGCCTGCCGCTGGAACAGCAGCCCGACCTTGCGCGGCAGCCGGGACCGGGGCTGGAGGCCGCCGCCGCCTACTGGTCGGCGCGGCAGATCAACCGCCCCGCCGACCTGAACGACCGCCCCGGCATTCGCCGGCTGGTCAACGGCCCCCGGATGGAGGGGCTGGACCAGGCGATCCTGTGGCACAACCGCATCTGGTCGGGCATCTACCGCGACCGCCCTCCCTTTCCCGATGAAACCGCGGCGGTCGAGACCGCCGGGATCGACGAGCCGCTGGACGCCCAACAGGCGCTGGAACGCATCCTCGTGGACGAGGGCTTCGCCGAGGCGGGCGCCATCGAATCCGGCGGCGAGGAGGCGGCGGCGCAGGCGCTGCGCGATTACCAGGAAAGCCGCGGCCTCGAACCCACGGGCGTGCTGGACGAGGACACCTTTTACGCCATCACCGACCCCGAGGAATGGCGCAACGCCGAGGACACGGAAATGGCCGCCGCCCCCTTTTCCGGCGAGGGCGACCAGGGCGTCGGGCATGACCTTGCCGGGACCGCCCCGGCCGCGGTCCCGGTCCTCGATCCCGTCACCGGCAGCGGCGAGGCGGGGACCGAGACGCTCGACATCGGCGAGCAGACGGATTTCGCAGCCGCAGGCGGCACCTATTCCGCCTATGAGACCGCCGAAGGACGCTATGAGGGCGGCAGCTTCATCCCCTTCACCGTGATCGGGGATGACGACCGGGTGGCGGTCCTCGACACCACCGCCTTTCCGTCCCGCGCCATCGTCCAGATCCTGTTCCGCAAGCGCGCGGGGCTGGGACAGAGCCTCTGCACCGGGGCCATGATCGCCCCCGACGTGGTGCTGACCGCCGGGCATTGCGTCCATGGCGGCACCGCGATGGGAAGCTGGTATGCCGATTTCGAGGTCTTTCCCGGCCGCAACACCGGGTCGAAGCCCTTCGGCGCCTGCAAGGCCACCCGGCTTTACGCGCTGCGGGGCTGGACCGCGTCATTCTTCGTGTCGGATTCGCGGCTTTACGACCTGGGCGCGATCCGGCTGGATTGCGACATCGGCCAGCGCACCGGCTGGTTCGGGGTGGCGGCGCTGCCGGACGCGGCCTTCGGCCAGCCCTCGACCGTGCAGGGCTATGCCGCCGACAAGGCGCCGCCGGGCCGGCAATGGGTCAGCCTCGACCAGTTCCGCGTGCTTGAATCCGACAAGGCCTTTTACGAGAACGACACCTTCGGGGGCACCAGCGGCTCGCCGGTCTACACCGGCGAGGATTACCGGATCATCTGCGTCCACACCAACGGGCTGCACGGGTCGGGCAACTGGTCGCGATTCAACGCCTGCACCCGCATCACCCCCCCGCGCCTTGCGACCATCGCGGGCTGGCTTGAGGAGCCGCAGCCATGAAACCCCTGACCATCGCCGCGCTGGCGCTGCTGTTGCCCGCCCCCGCGCAGGCGGACGCGCTGGACCCCACCATCGTCCATGTCGAATGTTCCGAACCCGGCGGCAATGCGCGCCGGGGAACGGGCGTCGTCATCTCGCCGGACGGCATGGTGCTGACGGCGAAGCATGTCGTGCTGGGAACCGCGGCGGGCCTGAGCGATGCCACCACCTGCGCGGGCAGCCTCGGCCATGCGCTGACCCCCAAGAGTCAGATGACCGTCCAAAGCCTCAGCGGCGCCTATGACGCGGCATTGCTGAAATATCCGGGGCTTGCCGGGGCCGAGCATGTGCAGTTCTGCCCGGTCGAGCCGCGCCACAAGCGCGCCCAGGTGATCGCCGCGGGCTTTCCCCTGCGCAGCGCCACCGGCCAGCCCTCCGAGCGCATGGGCATCCTCGCCACCATCGAGCCGGACCCCAAGGGCCTGCTGGAAAGCGACGCCGTCACCACCAGCGGGATGAGCGGCGGCCGCGTCACCCTGGCCGAGAACGGCCGGCTGGTCGGCATCGTCTCGGGCGCCCTGCCCGAGCCGGCGACGGGCTATCCCAGCGCCTATGCCGTCCTTGCGGCCAGCCGCCTCGCGCCCGAGTTCGGGCAGTTCGGCCTGTCCTCGGACCCCGCGCTCTGCGGCCCGCGGGAACGGGTCCTGCCCCCGGCGGGCAACCCCGCCGCGCCATGGGTCGCGGGCGACGCGCCCCTGCCGCTGGGGATGAAGGAAGGCGAGGGCTTCTGCTACCTCGTCCGGGTCTGGGGCAGTTTCGACGACATCGCCGACGCGGTCGAAATCGAGCTGCAGAACGGGGAATACGTGCTGCACGGCAGCGACGCCTCGGACCCCAGCAGCCACGGCGCCGTTGCCCGGTGCGTCCGCTTCTGAGCGGCCGGGCGAGGGGCCTCACCTGCCGGGGGGAAGGCGACGGCGCAGCGGCGGCGAGCCGGAGGGGCGCGCCGACCCGCAGCAGCAGGCCGCGTCACTGCGCCACCTCGACGCGCAGGGCGGTTTCGCCCGCCGCGATGGTGATTCGGCCGCCGCCCGGACCCACGGTGAAGGATATCTCCTCGCCCCGGTCGCCCTTGTCGATCTGCGCCCCGCAGGCGGGGTGAAGCGGCAGGCCGAGGCAGGCTTCCTCCTCCTCTCCTTCGCAGGTCTCGTCGGCGGGGGTCGGGCGGCAGGCGAAGGTCACGCGCGCCGCGCCGCCGTCGCGGTGGCGCAGGGTCAGCAGGCGCAGGTCCTTGCCCGGCGCGGCGGGCACCTCGGCCTCATGGACGGCGCCGGCGGCAAGGGCGAAGGCGGTCTGGCCGCCGAGGCTGCGGACCCGCGGCGCGAAGCCGCCCAGCAGCCGGCCAAGCCCTTCGGTCCAGCGCGGCGGCGCGTCCCCGCCCTGCGGGCGCGGCGCGAAGACCATCAGCGCCACGAACAGCAACCCGAACAGCGCCAGCGTGATCAGGCCCTTGCGCATGATCCGCCATCCCGTGGGGGGCGGTCCGCGGCGGTCACTGCGGCAGCCTTTGCATGATGACGCCGTCCATGAACTTGGGCGCCACCACCATGTCCTGCAGGAAAAGACAGCGCCTGCCGATGCAGGGCTCGCTGCGGTAGAAGACCTGGACGATGCTGCCCGCGGGAAGCTCGGTCGGACCCTCCGGTGCGGTGCGGTGGACCCGCCCGTCCTCGGGACCATCGGTGACCGAGGTCAGGTTCATCCCCAGCCCCAGATCGGCCAGTTGCTGCCGCGCCTGATCCACCGTCAACCCCGCCAGGCGGGGCATCCGCACCACCGGGACGGGGGGCGCGGCGTTCCTGATCTCCTCGATCCGCGCGGCATCCACCCGGACCTCGCCCTGGGCGACCGTCAGGGCCGGCGCGTATTTCACGTCGAATCCCAAGGGGGCCAGCGCCTTCACGGTCGCGGAGGGAAAGCGGGCGTCGGGAAAGCGGCAGATCAGCGAATCGCAGGGACCGTCGGGAATGCGCACCGTCAGCGCCACGAACTCGTCCTCGTCCACGCCGGAACCGGCCGGGGGGCGGGTCGAGATCACCGTCAGGGGCTCGCCCGTGCCCTCGCGCGACAGGGCGAAGGTAACGCCGCGGTCGATGGCCTCGACCACCGCCGAGGCGGCGTTCTCGGCGCGCTGGCCGACAAGGCCCTCGGGGACCGGGGTGGCGGGGGCGCGCATGAACATGAAGGCCCCGACGCCCGCCAGCAGCACCACCATCGCGGCGGCGGCGGCGAAGATCCACCAGGGGATCTTCTTCTTCGGCGCGGGCGCGGCGGGCGGCGCGGCCAGGGTGAAGGCGACCGCAGGTCCCTGCACGAAATCGGCGTCGGGGTCGCTTTCGGCGGCGACCCGCAGGCGGAAGCCGTGGTTGCCCGCGGGCGCGTTCGGGGGCGGGCGCACCGTCACCTCGATGCTCTGGTTGCCGCCGTAGACGAAGTCGCGCTCGATCTTGCCGGGCGAGGTGGCGGGGGCGCCCGCGATCTCGAACCATTCGGGGCGGGCGCCGTCCAGCGGCTCGACGGTGATGCGGCCCACCTGCGCCGATGGCGCCATGTTGCGGACCAGAAACGTGGCCTTGGCGGGCGGCGTCACCCCGCTTGCATCGGGTGCCCCCATCTCAAGGCGCGAAGGCGCTTCGGTGATCTGGAAGGAAGGCATCGGTCAACTCCCTTGGTTCGGGCCGGCGTCGGGGATCGGCGCCAATTCAAAGGTGGTGAAGGCGGGTTTCTCGAACGCGATGATGCGCCGCACGAGGTCCAGCCGGGGCAGGGCGGCGGCCGGGATGCTGACGCGGAAATGGAACGGGCGTCCGGCGCTTTCCTCGATGCCGAAGCCCTGCACGCCGGTCGCGGTTTCAAGGAACCGGCGCAGGGTCGCGGCCGAGCCGCCGCGGCGGCCGAGCGCGGCGGCGGCGGCGGTCAGTTCGCGCAGGTCGCCGGCGGCGGGGCGGTCCTCGCCGGGGTCCGTCTGCAGGTAACGGCCAAGGCCCACCCATGCCGCCAGCACCGGCACCAGCCGGTCGGGCGCGCGGCGGGGATCGGCCAGCAGCGCCGGATCGGCGATCGCCGTTTCCAACGAGCCGTGCAGCGCCGCCATGACATTGAGCAGCCCGTCGAGGACCGAGCCATCTGTCAGCCCGCGGCGGTAGATCTCGGGCAGCAGCAGGGCGATCTCAGCCGGTTGCATCGTCGCCTCCGGGGGGTTCGGCGCCGAACTGCAGCCGGTGGGCGCCCGCGCAGGGCAGCCAGCCGGGCGGCAGCGGCAGGCGGTCGGTGAAGCGGCGGCCCTCGATGCGGGTGAAGGTCAGATCCTCGGGATCGCCCCGCGACAGCCCCTGCGCGGTGCCGGCCAGCAGGGTCCGCCCGCCCGGCCGCAGCGCCACCGCCGCCACCGGCAGAAGCCGCGCCCGGTCGTTGTCGATGGGCAGGCCCGAGGTCAGCCGGGACGCCCGCCACGCGGGCTTGGCGCCGCCCGCATCCAGCATCAGCACGCCCGCGTCGCGCGTGCCCGCCGCGACGCGGCCCCCCGCCACGTCGAAGGCCATGCACGATCCGCCCTTCCAGCCCTCGGGGAAACGCTGCCAGCCCTGCGGGTCCAGCCCGTCCGCGCGCACCGCGATCCGCATCGGCCCGGTCCCGGTCTGCCCGGCCTCGGCCCAGACCGCGGCCCAGAGCCAGAGCTGCCCGCCGTCGCGCGCAAACGCCAGCGCCCGGATGTCGAGGTTCTGCGAGCCGGGAAGCTGCTGGAAGCTGCCGCCCGCGCCGCAGCGGGACGACAGCCACACCCCCCCGCCCGAGCGCGCGGCCAGCGCCACGAAGCCGGTGCCGGCGGCGCTGGTCGCGCTGGCGGCGGCGTAGAATCCGGTGCCGCCCGGCCCGACCTCGACAGCCTGCAGGCCGGGGGTGGCGAGGTCGCGCTGCAGGCAGCCCTCGGCCCCGGCGATCACCAGCCAGCGCCGGCCTTCCCGCGTGGTGACGGCAAGGCCGTGGACGGGTTTCGGCAGAACCTCGAGCTCGGTCCATTCCTCGCCGCAACTGGGCGAACTGCGCAGCTCGGTCTGGCCGTCGGGGCGTTCCAGTGCCAGCGCGAGGAAGCCCGGCAGGTCCGGGTCGGTCGCCAGCGCCCGGGGCCGCAGCCCTTCGCCGCCCGCCACCCGTTCCCAGGCCTGCGCGTCGTCAAGCGAGCGGTAAAGCCCGTCACCCATCAGCGCGTAAAGCGTGCGCGGCTGGTTGGGGTCGGCGACCAGCGCGCCGACCGGGCCTTCCGGCCTGTCGGTGGTCGAAAGGCTGACCCCTTCGGCATAGCGCACGCCCGGCTCGGCCAGGATCGCCTCATAGACTTCCGAAATCCGCAGCGCCTTGCCGGCGGGCCAGCCGCCCAAGGGCGACAGCAGCGCGTTCAGCCGCCGCGTCACCCGCCGTTCCAGCGCCGGGATGTCCTCGGACGGCGAGGCGGCGATCCGGGCCTCGACCGCCACGGGGCGGCACCGGGTCCAGCGCACGGCGACGCGGACCCCGATCGGCCGATGGGCGTCCAGCAGCTTTTCGACCCGCTCGCGCAAAGGTTCCTGCCGGTGGGCGGCCAGCATCTCCTCGGTCACGGCGCCGGTCTCGGGGTCGGGGGACACCTGCGGGACGATGCGGACCTCGACCACGCCGGGGCGGCCGAAGGACCACAGCGCCAGTTCCGCCTCAGCCCCGGCGCGGGCAACGCCGCCCGCGGCCAGCGCGACACGTTCGAAATCGCTGGCGGTGATGGCGGAATCGGGCATCCGCACCGCGTCCGAGCCCCGCGCCACGAAGGCGGCGGGGGTTTCGGCATCCTCGCCGCCCGTGGCCCGCGCGGGGTTGGTGATCGACAGTCCCGGCACCGGCTGGCGAAGCTGGGTCAGGGTGCCGGGCGGCACGTTGCCCGCGCGCCCGCCGCCGACCAGATACCAGGCCCGGATCTCGGCCCCGCGCGGGGGGATGGCGAAGCCGCCGCCGTCGCCCGCGCGGATCACCCCCGACAGCGGCGCGAAGGTGATCCGCCCCGTCGTGCGGTCGGCGACAAAGGCGCGCGGCGGCTGGCCGGGACGGAAGCCGGGCACCTCGTCCCACAGCACGAAGACCCGGCCTTCCAGGCTGATGGTCCGGGCCTCGGGCGGGACCTCGTCGCCGCCCGGCCATTCGACGCCCACCCGCAGGGTCTCGGCCACCGGCAGCGGGCGGGGCACCGGGCCGCGGCGCAGGGTGAAGCTGCGCCCGGCCTCGCCGGTGCCAAGGCCCAGAAGCTCGCCCTCGACCGGCTCGGCCTGGACGGCGGGCACCTCGGCGGCGGTCTCGCCTTCCACGAAGCGCAGGGGGGCGCAGGTGGAAAAGATCACCTTGCCCTCGGGGTCCGAGACCCGCAGCCCTTCGGGCCATTCGGCGGCGGGCAGGTCGTCGCCCGCGCGGGTGGCCTGCAGCCGCGTTTCGGCCGCCGCCGCCGGCAGCGGCAGGACGCCCAGCAGCTTCAGCAGTTCCAGATGCAGCCGCCCCGGCAGGCGGTTCAGCCGGTAAAGCATCGTCTCGGTCAGCCAGGCATAGACCTCGACCAGGGTGATCCCCGGATCGCCGGGGGAATGGTCGGTCCAGTCGGGGCAGCGGGCGCGGATGATCGCCAGCGCCTCCTCCACGAGGTCGGCAAAGCGGCGGCGGTCGATCAGGTCCTCGTCACGCATGAGGTCCCCCCAGATCGAGCGTGAAGCCGAGGCTGCCGTGCTGCACCGTCCGGCGGATGCGGTATTCCAGCCAGATCCGCAGCGCCTCGGGCGCGCCCTGCGGGTCGGGGCCGGCATCCAGCCGCAGGATATCGACCCGCGGCTCCCACCGGCGCAGGGCCTGGCGGACGTAGTGGATCGCAAGCCCGGCGGTGGTGGCGTCGTTCGGGGCGAAGACCAGCCGGTCCAGCGGGCAGCCGTAATCGGGCCGCATCACCCGTTCGCCAGGCACCGTGCCCAGCAGGATCATCAGCGACTGGCTGATGAGGGCCGGGCCGCCGACCATAGCCACGGCCCCGTCCGCGGCAAGGGCCGGGCCGCCCAATGGGTCGAAAAGCCATCCCTGCAAGCCTGCCATCGCGCCCCCTCCCTTCATTCCCGCAGGGTGACGAAATCCTGCCCCGCTGCGCCGGCCGAAAAGGGCACGACGCCGAGCTTGCTCCAGTCCGTCTTTCCGGTGGCGGAAAGCTTCGCCATCGGCTGGCCGTCGATGAAGACGAAGGCGGAATAGGACGCGGCCTCGTCCACCGAGACCGTCTTGAAGCACGGCGGGTTGGCGGGCGTCGCATGGGGGCAGGCCGTGATCGGGCGGTTCATCAGGTCGGGGCGGACCAGCACCGGCACGCCCCCGATCCGCACGAGGTCCTGCGAGGCTTCCAGCCCCACCCGGCCGCCGTGGGCGCAGCGCAGTTCGGCCTTTTCGGTCAGCACCTTCAGCATCGCCTCATTCCCGTTCGAACCGGATTTCCGCCGCCCGGATGGTGATGGTCCGGCGCGGCGCCTCGATCACCAGATCGGCGGCGGCGGCAAGCCGCACGCCCTCCGGTTCCATTTCCAGAAAGCTTCCTCCCGATGTCGCAATCTTCAGCGCGGCCCCGCCGCCGGCGAGGTCGAGGACCTGCCCGCCCCCGGTCCGCAGCACGATCCCGTGCGGCTGGCGCCGCGCCTCGGTGGGCAGCGCCTGCGCACCGAACAGCCCGCCCAGCAGGATGCCGCGGGCCGGGTCGCCTTCGGGAAACAGCACCAGCAGGTCGTCGCCCTTCTGCGGCAGCGCCACCATGCCGCGCCGCCGCCCCGCCCCCGGCGCGAGGCAGGCCATCCAGCCCGCGTCGAGGCCGCCGAAATCCGGCAGCTCGATCCGGCAGCGGCCCATCTTCTCGGGGTCGCTGTCGTCGGTGACCCGGCCCACCGCCACCAGCGGGGTGCGGGCGGGCGCGGGCAGGCGCGGGGCTTCGGTCGAGAACTCGGTGACATAGCCTTCGGTCGCCGACAGCCGGTGCAGGGCGCGGGTGACGACATGGCCGCCCGCAAGCGGGGGCAGCACGCCCTCGATGGTCACGGCGCGGCCAGGCATCAGGCCGGGATCGCCCTCGGCCAAGCCTTGGGCCACTGCGGTTTCGGCGGCGGCGCGGTCCAGCGTGGCCTGCAGCATCGCCTCGGCCTCGGCATCGGTGCCGCCAAGGCGGTTCAGCAGCATCCGCTCGCCCCCGGGCGGGTCGTCGCCCGGATCGTGCAGGTCGATCACCCGGTCCTGCCGTGCCAGCGAGGCGCGGTTGGTGCGCGGCTTCAGCGACAAGGGGTCGCGGCTGTGGATGGTGCCGCCCGGAAGCCACCTGTCGGCGGCCAGCGCCACCTCGCAGGACAGAAGCGACTGCCCCAGCGTCAGGGTCAGCGCCGCCTCGCCGTCGCCCGCCAGCGACAGAAGCAGCAGCATCCCGTCGCGCAGGACCGGGTAAAGGCCGGACCGGGCGGCAAGATCGGCCAGGAAATCAAGATCGGTCTGTTCATGCTGCAGCACCAGCGTCCGTTTCGGCGTGGTTTCCAGACTGCGGCTGCCAAGGCCGAGGTCGGCGGCAAGCTGCGCGGCCACGTCCTCGGCCGAGACATCGGCCAGCGCCCGCAGCGTCTGGCGCCGGGCCAGCCGGATCAGCGGATCGCGCGCCACCACCCGCAGCACGCGCCCCGAGGCCGAGGCTTCCTCGCACAGCCCGGTGATGGCGCCGGCGAAGACGGGGCGGCCGTCGATCGCCGCCGCAAGCGGGCTGCCGGGGCGCAGGCTGTCGGTCCAGTCCGGGTCGGCAAAGACCATTTCCAGCGCCGCGGGCGCGCCGAGCGACTGGCGCAGCAGCGCCTCGGACAGCCGCGCCGCCAGCGCCGCGTCGATCCCGGTCCCCCCCAGGGTCAGTTGCAGGCGCGGGCGGGGGGTGAGCGGGCGGTTCATGGCGCGGGTCCGGCGGGCGGGCCTGCGGTCAGGACGGTGCCCGCATCGATCCGCAGCGGGTCCTCGATCCCGCTGGCCTCGGCGACCTGCGGCCAGTTTTCGGGGTCGCCGGTCAGCCACAGGGCGGCAAGGTAAAGCGGCGTCGCCGGCTGGCCGTCGGGGTCGGCGACCGCCGGGATGGCGTCGGGGAGGGTGTCGGGCGCCCCATCGGGCGGGGCCGCGCCCGCGGGGGGCGGGGGGCCGATGGGGGCGGTCTCGGCCTCGGGCACCTGCCGCAGCTTGAGGCTCATCCACGAGCGGCCGGGCACGCCCCCCGCGCCGAAGCGTTCCAGCCGTTCCGCCAGCGCCAGCACCACCACCGGCAGGTTCCAGGCCGTGCCCCAGATGAAGCGGCAGACCGGCGGGCCGCGCCCGTCCCCCGCCGCCCGGCCGGGTTCCGCCAGCGCCAGCAGCGGCCGGGTCAGGTCGCGCACGTCGGGTTCGGTCAGCCGCGGCGGCTCGCCGCCTTCGGGCGCGGCGGCCGGGCGGGGGTCGAGGCTCTGGGCCAGTTCGGTGTCGAACAGCAACTGCAGGTCCAGTTCCGTGACGCCGCCGCCGGTCGCGATCAGGGGGTCGTGGCTGCCGCCCGTGCCGGTCAGGACACCGCCCCGGCCGGTGCGCTCGCGCAGGCCCGCGCGGCGGGTCAGGGTCAGGCTTTCGGGATTGAGCAGGCAGGACACCCGCTCGCCCGTGTCCTCGATGAGAAAGGTCACGCGCTCCATCCGCGTTTCTCCTGATCGGGCAGCGGCTCGGCCCAGCGGCGCGGCGCCGGGGGCGCGGGCGGGGCGGGGGACGCGGGAAGGGCGGGCCACGGGTGCGGCGCCTCGGGCGCGGGTTCATGGGCTGGTGCGGGGCGGGATGCGGCGGGCGCAAGCGGCGGGGGTGCGGGGGGCCGGGGCTGCGGTTCCGGGAAGGCCGCTTCTGCCGGGCGGGCGGCGGGTGACAGGGGCGGGAAACCTGCCGCCGCTGGCCGGACGGGGGGCGGAAAGGGCCAGAGGGACGGGAAAGGGGGCTGCCGGTCGGGCAGGGCGAAGACGGGACGCCCGCGTTCCGGGCGGGGGGCCGGAGGATCGGCCTGCCGGGCGATGGCCTTGGCTGGCGCGGTGCCATGGGCCTGGTCGCGCGGCGGGTCGGGGCGGGACGGGCCGGGCGCCGCGTTCTGGTGGAACTCGACGCGGGACGACGGGGGCTTGCGGCGGGGCGGGCTGATCGGCGCGGGCGCGGCGGGCCGGGCGGGCGGCCCGGCCGGGACCGGGGGCGCGGGCGGCGCCGGATGCGGGCCGTGGAACGCGGCCGGTTCCAGTCGGGGCGGGGCGGCATGGTCCCAGATCAGGCGCGGCCCCGGCCGTTTCGCCGGGGGCGGGGCGGGTTGCAGGAGCGGCAGGAGCGGCGCGGGTTGCGGGACCGGAGGCGGGGCAACGGACAGGCCGGCCCGGAGATCGCGCCCTGCGGGAGTGCTGCGGGGGTCGCTGTGCCAGAGGGAAGGCGGGACCGGGGCGGAACGCCGCGGGGGCGGGGACAGCCGCGCCCCCTGCATCGGGCCAAGGGGTTCGCCGCAGGCCGCCACGGCCGCGATCCAGGCCTCGGGGGCGTCGGGAAAGCGTCCGCGCAGCCGGGCGGCCCGCGCCTCGGCCTCGGTTTCCCGCCGGTCCAGCGCCTGCGCCACCCGCCGCAGAAGCCGCGACAGGCGACGTGGCAGCGGGATCCGGGCGCGCATGGCTCAGACCCGCTCAAGCTGGTCGAAGGACAGGCGCAGCAGTTCCACCGCGACGTCCCGCCCCAGCGCGTCCAGGGGCGCGCCCTGCCATTCGCAGGGCCAGGCATTGAACAGGTTCCAGCGCAGCGCCTCGGTGGTGCCGTCGGTGTCCAGCATCATCACCGACACGTTGCGCCGCTCAACCCGGCCCTGGATGGTGGCCTGCATCCAGGTCCACAGCTCGGCGTCCCGGATCAGGCCGTAGCGCAGCGTCACCTCGGCGTAATCGACCGGCCCCGGCATGGTCCGCACGATCTGGCCGATGCCGCCCTCGCGGTAGCGGATCGGGTGGACCCGGACACCGAGGCCGCTGACCTCGGTGAAATGCCCCCGCGCCACGCCCGGAATCTCCAGCCGGAACTGGAAGTTCCGCATCGGGTCGGGGCTTTGGGCGGCTTGGGTGGTGTCCATCTCTGGCATGGCGGGTTCCTTCGCGGGTCAGGGCATCTCGGCGCTGGTCTGGCCGATGCGGAAGATCACGAATTCGGCGGGGCGCACCGGGGCCAGCCCGACCTCGATCACCACGCGCCCGGCGGCGATCTCGTCGGGGGTGTTGGTCTCGGCGTCGCACTTGACGAAGAAGGCCTGTTCCGGGGTCGCCCCCTGCAGGGCGCCGTTCCGCCACAAGAGCGTCAGGAACGCCCCCACGTCGCGGCGGATGCTTTTCCACAGCCGTTCGTCATTCGGCTCGAACACCACCCACTGGGTGCCGCGGCGGATGCTTTCCTCGACCATGATGAACAGCCGCCGCACCGGGACATAGCGCCATTCGCTGGCCGAGGGCGCGAGGGTGCGCGCCCCCCAGAGAACGATCCCCCGCCCGGTGAACATGCGGATGACGTTGACCCCGGCCGGGTTCAGCACCGCCTGCTCGGCATCGGTCAGCCGCTGCGACAGCCCCAGCGCCCCGCGCACGACCATGTTCGCCGGCGCCTTGAAGACGCCGCGGCGGGTGTCGTTCAGCGCGAACATCCCCGCGACATGGCCCGAGGGCGCCACCGTGACCAGCCTGCTGGAATCGAAGGGGTCGCGCACCACCAGATGCGGGAAATAAAGCCCGCCATGGCCGCGCTCGCTTTCGCGGGCGCGCTGGCCGCCCGGCTCGCCGTCCGCGTCGCCCGCCGGAAGGCTGGCCACGCGGATCAGCCGCGACAGGTCGGCGGCCTCGGCCGGGCCGTCGAGGATGGCAAAGCAGGTGCCCAGCAGCTCGCAATGGGTCAGCAGCAGGTCCTGGATGGCGGGGTCGGTCTCGCCGGGGGCGGCGACCATCGCGATCTCGTCCACGGCCGACAGCGCCCGCAGCCCCTCCTCGAAGCCGCGGCCGGGACCGGTGTTCACCACCCAGGCCCGCCGCCCGCCGTTGAGGAAGAACCCCGAGACGGCGTGCGACAGCGGGGTGGAAACCCCCGCCTGCCCCCCGTAGATTCGCAGGAAGTCGCGCCAGTTGTTGACGGCCAGGGCCTCGCCCGGCCGGGCGCCCGCGTCGGGCGCAAGCCCGAGGAACGCGGCAGTGGTGGTGCCCACCTCCTCGATCGGCCGCGCCCCGGTCGAGACCTCCTCGACGTAGACGCCTGGTGTCAGATATTCGGGCATCTCGGCGATCCTCCCTTGCCCGCTGCGTTACCCGTCCCGGCCCGCGGCGCGCCGCGGCACCTTCTGGCTGCTTCTGAGAATGCGCTCCGTCACCGGCAGGGCGGGGGTGGCGTCCCGCTGCCGCTCGACCGTCAGGACGAGATGCAGGCAGGGTCCGGGCGCGGGACCGTGGCGGGCCTGCGCCTCGGCCGGGGCCAGCAGGCGCAGCGGGCGGTGCCCGGTGCCATCCGTGCCCGGAAGCCCGGGCGCCTCCAGCGCGGCAAAGGCCAAGGCGCAGAGCAGCGCGTCGCCCGCCACCGCATCGGCCATCCGCACGGTCAGCCGGTAGGTCAGTTCGATCCTGAGCGTGCCCGCGCCGAAGGCGGCGGCGGGGTCGATGGCGACCAGCGCGAGGCTGACCCCTTCGGGCGGCTTGTCCCCCCTCCCGCGCAGATGGACCTCGGCGCTGCCGGCATGTTGCCGCACCCAGTCGATCAGCGCGTCAACGGGCATCGCGGCGACTCCTCCCCGAAACCGAAGCTCACCGCGAGTTTACCAGATTTCAGCGGTCTTCACACGCCCGGATTGCAGGGAGCGGGCGATTTCCTCAGCCCGCGGTGCTGCGGATCGCCCGCAGGATCGAGCCGAGCGCGCCGACCAGCAGCACCAGCATCCAGACCGTCCCCGCCACCGCCGAGATCAGCGCCGCCAGCACATCGGCGATGGCCGCGACCACGCCGGGAACGAAGCCGATCAGCAGCCCGGTCAGGAAGGTCAGCCCGACCGACAGCCCCAGCAGCACCAGCAGCCCCTTGTTCTTCAGCAGCGCGGGGGTAGCCACCATCAAAAGCGCGATGCCGACCAGCTTGAAGATCATCAGCAGCGCCAGCACCGCCCGCGCCGCGCCCGCCGGGAAGGCGCCCCATGCGGCCAGGTAGACGGCGGTGCCGAAGGGAAAGGCCAGAAGCAGCGAGACCATCAGGACCAGCAGCGTCAGCGCGGCGAAGATCAGCAGCAGCCCGGCAAGGATGCCGAAGACCGACAGGACAAGGGTGACGAAGCCCTGCAGTTTTGCAAGCTGGCCCATGGGCCGGATGATCTCGACCGCCATCAGCGCCAGCGTCCAGCCAAGCGCGAGGTCGATCAGCCCCAGCATGCGGATGCCCCATCCGGGGGCGCTGTCCGTTCCCGCCGGGGCCATGCCGCCCAGCACCGAGCCAAGCGCAAGCTCGCCCAGGATCGCCATCGCGAAGGCGAAAAGCCCCAGGCAGAAGATGCCGATCCTTGTCGCGTCCATCCGGCTGGTCCGACCGCAGGCGATCCTTGTGCAAGAATAGACCCGCATGACCCTTCTGCCAAGCGGCTGCCGCGCAGCCTTCGGGGGATGCCTTCCGGCCCGCGGGACCTGCGCGAATTGCGGCAATGCGTTGCGGAAAGGATTCCGTAACAATTCGCGCTTTCCGCAGAAAGCGGTCCTTGGGGAAGGGGAATGAGAAGCAAGGCGTTGTTGCAGAACTCGGCCGCTAGTGGCGACTTCCCCTTTCCCTTTTGACGTCAGGCCACGCGTTCGATTTCGGCCGTGCCGAGTGCATTGAAGCGGTTCATCAGTGCAATGCGGACGTGGATT